>JAYTSB010000479.1:0-5473 GCA_043745825.1 Actinomycetota bacterium
GGGATCATCGTGACGGCCATCGACAGTTGGGCCACGGAACCGGCGTTCATCGAGTTCTTGGCAGCGGACCTCCGCCGTCGGCTCGATGCCATGCCGCAGAACACCAAGGTGCTGTTCACCGCACACTCACTGCCGCAGCGCATCATCGACGCCGGCGACCCATATCCGGTAGAACTCCGCGCCACCGCCGAAGCCGTTGCGCTGCAGGCCGGACTCGGTCACTGGAGCACCTGGGCCATCGCCTGGCAGTCGGCCGGACGCACGCCTGAGCCGTGGATCGGGCCGGACATCCTCGCTGTCCTCCGCGAGCTCGGCGCAAGCGAGAACGCCGACGGCGCGCTCGTGTGCGCGTGCGGTTTCGTGGCCGACCATCTGGAGGTGCTGTTCGACCTCGACATCGAGGCCGCCCACCTGGCCGGCGAGCTGGGCCTGGCCTTCGACCGCACAGCGTGCGTGAACGACGATCCGTCGGTGATGGCCGCCCTGGCCCAACGGGTGATCGCAGCGGACGGGCACGCGTCGGCATCATGAGCCCCGGCCGCGTCGTGGTGGTGGGCGGCGGCATCACCGGCCTCACCGCTGCGTACCGACTGGGCCAACGGTTGCCCGAGGCACACATCACGCTCGTCGAGGCCGAGGCGCGCCTCGGCGGCAAGATCCGCTCCACGCCCTTTGCCGGGCTCGACGGCATCGACGAAGGTGCCGACGCGTTCCTCACCCGCGTGCCGTACGCGATGGCCCTCGCCAAAGACCTCGGCCTCGACGGCGACCTCACCTCGCCCGCATCGGGCAAGGCGTTCGTGTGGTGGAACGGTTTCCACGCCATTCCGGAAGGGCTCATGCTCGGCGTGCCAACCGATCTCGGCAAGCTGGCCCGCACGAGGCTGCTGAGTTGGCCCGGCAAGCTGCGTGCTGCCCTCGAGCCGATCCTGCCGGCCACCGGCGTCGGCGCTGACTCTGTCGGCCGGCTGATCCGCAAGCGGTTCGGACGCGAGGTCCACGAGCGGTTGGTGGATCCCCTCGTCGGCAGCATCTACGCGGCCGACACCGATCACTTCAGCCTCACCGGCGTGCCCCAGATCTTCGACCTTGCGAGCAAGCACCGCAGCCTCCTGCTCGGGGCGCGACGCATGCGTGCGAAGGCGCCGCCGGTGACCGGGCCGATCTTCGCCACCCCACGGGCCGGCATGGGAGCGCTCCCGGACGCCCTGTCGGCCGCGCTGACGCAACGGGGTGCTGACCTGCGCACCGGCACCAACGTCACCCGCCTCGAGCACCGTGCCGGCGCGTGGCGCCTCCACCTGGCCGGCCCATCCGGCGACTCGACCCTCGACGCCGACGCGGTGCTGTTGGCCACACCGGCGCGCACCACCGCACCGCTGCTCGCAGCACTTTCCCCCACCGCTTCTGCATCGCTGTCCACCTTCCAGCACGCCGGGGTGGTGATGGTGTCCGCGACGATCCGCGCAAACGAGTGGCCACCCGAGATGTCCGGATACTCGGGCTACCTCGTGCCCAAGCCGGTGCAACGCTGGGTGACGGCGGTGTCGTTCGGGTCCTCGAAGTGGGGGCACTGGCAGCCTGTCGACGACGACGGCCAGCCCGAGATGGTGCTGCGCATCTCACTCGGGCGCGACGGCCGCGATCTCACCGACCAGCCCGACGACGTGCTGCTGGAGACCGCACTGCGCGAGGTCGGCGCCCACCTCGGCGTCACCCTGCGACCGGTTGCCCACCGCGTCACCAAGTGGCCAATGGCGTTCCCGCAGTACCGGCCCGGTCATGCCGCCAGGGTCGCGGCGATCGAGCAGGCGCTCGCCACCGATGCGCCCGGCGTGCTGGTGGCCGGGGCGAGCTACCGCGGCATCGGCATCCCGGCGTGTGTGCAGCAGGGCGAACGAGCGGCGGGGGCGCTGGCCGATTTCCTGAGTTCTGTGCGAAACTGACCAGGTGAGATCGGCGAGAACTCGTGGGGCGTGTTTCGCCGCGGTAGTCGCACTGCTGGCGGCGTGCGGCGGCGACGACAACGGATCGGTGGCCGCCGACATGGCCCGCACCACCGTGGCACCCACGACGGTGCTGCCCACCACCACGGTGGCGCCCACGACGGTGCCCGTGACGGAGGCCCCCACGACGGTCGCGGAGACAACGGTGCCGGAAACCACGGCGCCGGAGACGACGGTGCCGGAGTCCACCGTGCCGGAGTCCACGATCGCCCCCGCGGCCGCCCCGGCCCCCGCTGCGGCCGCGCTGCCGACGCCGGTGGTGGCTCCCGTTGACAGTCGTGGCGCAGAAGCGGTCAATCAACTCGGCAGCATCGAGATCCCCAAGATCGGCCTCGACATGGCCATGTACGAGGGCATCCGTCTGACCACCCTCGACCGCGGCCCCGGCCACTGGCCCGGTACCGCGATGCCCGGCCAGACGGGCAACGTCGTGGTGGCCGGCCACAGGGTGAGCCACAGCAGGCCATTCCGCAAGCTCGATCAGCTGGCCCCGGGCGACCAAGTCATCTTCAACACCGGCTCCGGCCGCTTCGTCTACACCGTGACCTCCACCGAGATCGTCTCGCCTGACGCGATCCGCATCATCGACCAGACGGCGGACCGCACCGCCACCCTGTTCGCCTGCCATCCGCCCGGCTCCACCCGCCAGCGGATCGTCGTGCACCTCGCGTTCGCTGGCTGAGGTTGCACCGCCCTCACAATCCCCGGGCTGACCGGCCGAGCCGCGCTGCCGACCGCTAGCGTCGCCAATCGTGTCCCGACCGCGCATGCCCCGACCGCGCGTGTTCCGACGGGGCGAGGCCCGACCGCGCGGCCCGACCCTGCGGTCGGTGGTAGCGCTTGCGGGAGGCGTGCTCGTGGCGGCCTCGTTGCCGCCCTGGGGTGCGTGGCCGCTGGCGTTTGTCGGTGTGGCGGTGTTCGAGCTCGCGCTCGGCGCAACGCCGGATCGGGGCACGCGGTTCCGCTTCGGTTGGCTGTTCGCCGCGGGTTGGTTGTTCCCGGGCCTGGTCTGGATGTGGTTCCTCACCGCACCCGGCTACATCGTTGCCAGCGCGCTGTTCGCCGTCTTTCACGGCGTTGCGGCGATGGCCGCTCCCACGGGTCGTTGGCGCATCCTCGGTCGGCCCGCGGCGCATACCCTCGCCGAGGCGCTGCGGTTCTGCTTTCCGTTCGGCGGCGTACCACTGGCGAGCCTGGCCATCAGCCAGAGCGCCGGGCCGCTCATCGAGGTGGCGCGCATCGGGGGCGCGGTGCTGCTGACGTGGATCACGTTCCAACTCGGTTTCGCGCTCGCCGGCCTGTTGCCACTGGCCCGCCAACATTCGGCCGAAAGGGTGGCCGGGCGCGACGGTGCCGCACAACCAGCGTCCGGCAACGTCGCCGGAATCGCGCAGAGCGGGGTGGCTCTCGCCTCCGTCGCCGTCGTCGCCGTAGTGATGCTGGTGGGGGTCATCGCACCGTCGGGGACCGCGACCGGACGAGCCCTGCGCGTCGCCGTGGTGCAGGGCGGCGGCCCGCAGGGCACGCACGCGATCCACACCGATTCCCGCCTCGTGGTGGAGCGCCATCTTGCGGCCACCCGCACACTGCAGCCGTCCGACGACCTCGACGTGGTGGTGTGGCCGGAGAACGTCATCGACGTGCCGAGCTTTGCCGACAGCCCGGAGTACGTCGAGGTCGCCGCCGAGGCCAAACGACTGCACGCCACGTTCCTGGTGGGTGTCACCGAGGACAAGCCCGACGATCACTTCACCAACGCGCAGGTGGTGGTGAATCCCGACGGCGAGTACACCGGCCGTTACGACAAGGTCCGCCGCGTGCCGTTCGGTGAGTACGTCCCGCTCCGTGGGCTGCTGGAGAGCCTCGGCGCCCCCACGAACCTCGTGCCTCGCAACGCGATCGCCGGAACCGACCCTGCCTACCTCTCGCTGCCGGACGGCACGCGCATCGGCGTGGTCATCTCCTGGGAGGTCTTCTTCGGCGGGCGTGGTCGCGACGGCGTCAGCCATGGCGGTCAGCTGATCATCAACCCCACCAACGGGTCGAGCTACACCTGGACCGTGCTGCAGACCCAGCAGGTGGCGTCCTCGCGCCTGCGCGCGGTCGAGACCGGCCGATGGGTGGCCCAGGCCTCCCCCACGGGGTTCTCGGCGTTCGTGTCGCCGGACGGCGACGTCTACGACCGCACCTCGGTCAGTGAGCAGGCCGTTGCGATCCGCTCGCTCGCGCCGCGCACCGGCAACACGTGGTACGTGACGCTCGGCGACAAGCCGTGGGTGGCCCTCGTCGGCGCCGTGTTCCTCGCTGCGCTGTACGCCGGGGGTTGGCGCCCACAGCGCCGGGCCCGCGTCGCTGCACCCTCGTCGGTCGTCGGCGAGCCGGAGCCCGTCACAGCTCCAGCAACACGGTGACGGGACCGTCGTTCACGAGGGCCACCTGCATCTCGGTACGGAAGCGCCCGGTGGCGGCGGTTGCCCCCAGCCGACGCAGCTCGGTGACCACCGCCTCGACCAGCGGCTCGGCGTGCTCGGGCCGGGAGGCCTTGATGTAGCTCGGGCGGCGGCCGGCCGAGGTGTCCGCATACAGCGTGAACTGGCTGACCACCAGGACGGAGCGCGTCGTGTCCGCAACCGACCGGTTCATGACGCCCTCGTCGTCGTCGATGACGCGCAGGTTCCAGATCTTGTCG
Organism: Actinomycetota bacterium; assembly: GCA_043745825.1. GTDB lineage: Bacteria > Actinomycetota > Acidimicrobiia > Acidimicrobiales > Ilumatobacteraceae > WLMZ01. The sequence goes on from JAYTSB010000479.1 coordinate 4,696, forward strand.
GCCAGCTTGCGGGCGATGGTCTCGGTGTCTGCGTGGGTCACGCCAACCAGCACGCACAGCCCGGGTCCGATCGCGCCGACGACTTCGTCACCCACCGACACCGACGCTTCCCGTACCCGTTGCACCAGTGCTCGCATTCGGCCCAGTGTGCCAGCTCCACCGCCGGGCGACTGCGGACAGGTCTGGTGGCCCGGTCGAGCGGGCAGACTCGCGGGATGATCGAACTGCGTGACGCGAACACCCGCTGCACCGTCAGCCCCGAAGACGGCGGGCGAATCGCGTCGCTGACCGTGGACGGTCTTGCGCTGCTGGTGGAACGCCCGACCGAATCCGACCCACTGACGTGGGGGTCGTATCCGATGGCACCGTTCGCCGGTCGGGTGCGCAACGGTCGCTTCACCTTCGAGGGCAACGAGTACCAGTTGGGCCTCAACCACACGCCCCACGCAATCCATGGAACGGTGTTCGTGCAGCCGTGGCTGGTCAACGACGTCGGCGACCGGTACGTCACGATGACGTGCCCGCTCGGTGCCCACTGGCCCTTCGGCGGTGTGGCTCACCAACGCATCGAGCTCCACTCGAGCGGTCTGGTGTGTCGGCTCGGGGTCATCGCCGACGATCTGGCCATGCCTGCGCAGGTGGGATGGCATCCCTGGTTCGTCAAGCCGGCGTCGGCGCGACTCCACTTCGCCCGCATGTACCAGCGCGACGGTGCCGGCATTCCCACCGGCGCACTCGTACCGCCACCGGAGGGCCCATGGGACGATTGCTTCGTCGA
>JAYTSB010000480.1:0-11913 GCA_043745825.1 Actinomycetota bacterium
TAGCGAGCGGTCGACTGCGACACCCCGGACCCAATAACCTGACGGTCGAACCCCGAATCGTCGTGACTCTCGCGGCGCCAGCACGGGACGAAAGGAGCATCGTGGACGCCAACTCGTTTCGCGAAATCGCAGTCGGCCCACGAGGCGGGCACCTGCCCGCCGGTCAGGTCACGGCGGTGAGCGCCGCCACGGACACCGTGTCGGTCACCTTCTCCACCGGTGACACCGTCGAACTGCTGGCCGCATGGCTCCGCGACAACTGCCCGTGCGACCAGTGTCGCGTCGTGCAGACCGACGAGCGCCGGTGGCAGCCATGGCGCGATGCCGAGTCGCCGCAGGCCGTCAGCACTGCCACGCGGGACGGCGCGCTGGAGGTCACCTGGGCCTCGGGCCACACCTCCACGTTCACGCCGCAACACTTCGCCGACATCGATCGCGCCATGCACCGCGGTGCATGGACGGGTCGGTCCTGGCGTCGCGGATACGAGGTCGAGCGATTCGACCACGACGCAGCGTGCACCGACATGGTCACCCGCCGCCATCTCTTCGAAGCGTTCCGCCGTGACGGCGCGATCGTCGTGACCGGCTCGCCCACCGTTCCTGGCACCGTCATCGATTTCGTGCGCACGCTCGGGCTCACCGTGCGCGACTCGTCGCTCGGCCTGATCTTCGATGTCAAGCTCGACCCGGCCGGCTACAACATCGCCTTCACCGCCGAGGACGTGCCACCACACAACGACAACGCCCAGTACACGAACCCGCCGAGCGGACAGGTGCTGGCGATGCTGGTCAACGAGGCACGTGGCGGGCAGAGCGTGGTCGTGGACTCGTGGGCCGTCGTCGAGCAGCTCGACGCACTCGACCCCGCCGCCGCCGAGGTGCTCGGTCGAGTCGCAATGGGCCATCGCCAGTACTCGGCCACGGCCGAGGGCTTCAGCCGGAACCCGCTGTTGGTGCGCGACCGTGATGGCAGCGTCCGCCATCTCAGGTTCTCGAATCAGTTGATGACACCGCTCTCGTTCGACGACCCTGACCTGGCCGAGTGGTATCGCGCCTATCGGCTGCTCGGAACGATCGTCAGCGACCCTGCCTACCATGTGTCCTTCCGGCTCGACGCCGGTGACATGTTGTTCGTCAACAACCACCGGGTACTGCACGCCCGGAGCGCGTACCGTCCCGACGGCCCACGCCACCTGCAGGACATCTACTTTGATGTCGATGATGTGTTCGGACAACTCGACCGGATGACCGGCGAGGCAACAGATGCGATGGTGAACGGATGAGTATCGACCACGAGACCAACGCCATGGCTGAAACCGCTGAAACAGTGGGGTTCACGGCCATGGAAGATGGCACGAAGGACGACTACGTCCTTGTCTTCGCCCACGAGCAGGAGCAGATCGACACCCAGGCCGACCGGGTGCTGGACTGGCTGCGGCAGATGGACGGCCCCTCGCCGTACCGCATCTCCCGACTCGACCACGTCCTGCAGTCCGCGACGCGGGCCGAGGCCGACGGTGCGGACACCGAGACCATCGTCTGCGCGCTCCTCCACGACATCGGCGACATCATCGGCACCGCCAACCACTCCCAGGTCGGCGCAGCGCTGATCCGCCCGTACGTCAGCGAGCAGAACTACTGGGTCGTCAACCACCACGGGCTGTTCCAGGGCTACTACTGGTTCGAGCACTATGGCCGCGATCGCAACGAACGCGATCGCTTCAAGGACCATCCGTTCTACGACGCCTGCGTACAGTTCTGTGCCGACTGGGACCAGAACTGCTTCGACCCCGCCTATCAGCACAAGCCGCTCGAGTACTTTGCGCCGATGGTGCGGGAGATCTTCGCCCGCACCCCGAACGACGTGTTCGACGCCGCCTGAGCGTCAGGGCCCTGTCAGGGCCACCGTCAGGAATCGCTAGCCGGGCGCGGCCGGGTGACATCGAGCTGCTCGACCTCGGCGCGCGCCTCGGCGACTGCGTCGACGCGGCTCTGCACGTCGTCCATCGCCGCCTGCAGTTCGGGTCGCTGCACGGTGTCGTCGGAACGAACGCCGGCCACCGCGTTCTCCAAGGCCACCACCGACGGCTCGATTGCGGCAATTGCCGCCGCCCGGTGGGTGTCGGGCAATTCCGCTGCCGCGATCAGCCGCTCGTCGATCTCCAACGCACCACGCTCCACGGCTTGGGTCACCCCCGTGGATCCGGCCAAACCCTGCGCCCGCGCGGCCTGTACTGCGGCGCGCAGTCGGCGGTGCATGGTGGCCTCCGGCGAATGTGCGCCGGCCCACCCGATGGGTGCGCGGGTGGGGGTACCCGGCACGACCTCGTTGGCGCGCTGAGCAGACCGCTTGACCCGCCCTGCTGTGGCACCCACAGCCGCCGCGGCTGCGGCGAGCGCCACCACGACGAGCACCGCAAGGAGCACCAGCAGCGTCATCGTTTGCGGCTCGAGAACAGCACGACGAGAGCGATGAGAATTACGAGGACAACGGCGGCGGCGATGATGATCTTGACCTTGCTCCACGGCCGAGCGCCTTGGACCTCGCCGGTGACGCCGTTGATGTACACCTGGAACGGCTTCTCCTGGTAGATCACCGTCAGCAGCCAGATCGGCAGCAGGAGGTGCTTGTAGGTCATCTTGTACCAGTTGATGTTCCGGCTGTGGATCTCTTGGTGGTCCCCACCGATGTCCTGACGGATGGTCTGGTCGATGCCCTGCTCCATGGTTGCGGTGGCTTGGACCAGGCACTGCTCGACGTCGTGGTCGTAGGTTCGGCACAGGTGACCGGCCACGTACTCCGGCGAGTACGGCTTGGCGGTGTTGGTCGGCCATGGCTCCAACGTGGCGATGCGTTTGCTGTCGAAGCCGTCGTTGGCGAACACGGTGACGTCGTCGAAGCTGTTGGAGACCACACCGGACGCGGGCCGCCAGTCGGTGCGCGTCTCGGTGCGCCGGTCCTCCCCGCTGCCCACCGAAACCGTGTAGTCGTCGCCGCGTCGGCCGCTGTACTGCGTCTGGGTGTCTGCGTCGTAGGTGAAGTACGCCATGTAGACGCTCGTGAACGAACCGGTGCGGTTGTACGTCTTGAACTCGGTGGGCGCGAAACGGCGGCTGTTGATCCACTGTTCGATCGCGGCCGTGGCCGTTTTGTCGTCGATCTGGAACGGCACCACACCGTCGACGGCGAGGCGCTCGGGCGCGGTGTGGACGTCATCGCGCTGAATCGGCGTGGCACAGTACGGACATCTCTCGGCGGTGAGACTTCCGCTGAAGGTGGAGTGCCCGCCGCAGTTCTGGCAGACGACTTCCTTCTCCTGCACGACGAGCGATTGCAATCCCTGGGCCCGGCTGGCCTGCAGGGCGGCGATCGCCGTGCGCAGGTCCTGCTCCACGGCAAGCGCAGCGGTGTCCGCGGTGAGTTCGTAGACGCTGCCACAGTGATCGCACGACAACTTCTGCAGCTTCGGATCGAAGTGCAGCTCACCGCCGCACGAAGCGCACGGGTATGTACGCGTCTGCTCGGTGCTGTGCAGCACCGCGCGATCGCGGGTTTCCGGCGGCGAGGAGGCATCGGGGGGTAGCGGTGGAGGAAGCGCGCCGGCATCACTCACGTCAGGCTCCGGCGCCGGGCGGCATCGGCGGCGGCGTCGTGGCACTGGGCGGCAAGGGCGGCGGCGCCGAGAAGAACACCTGCAGCGCCGGCACGCTCTGGGCCGATGCCCACGCACCCATGCCCTGACACCACACCAGCGTGGCCCCCACGATCTGACCCCCGGCAATGCCGGCCTGCATCTGGCCCAGGTTGAACGGGCCGCTCGGCTGACCGCCCGCATCGACGTGGTACAGCACCTGGCTGGGCAGTGGCGGTGGAGCCGCCATCGCCGGCGCCGCTGCCGGTGCCGCCACCGGCGCGGCGGCCGCCGGCGCGAACGCGGTGCCCACCGAGTTGGCCATCTGCCCGCCGAGGGCCACCCCGAGTCCCACCTGCATCGCCGCGCCTGCTGCACCACCGCCCGGGTTGCCCGCTGCGGCCACCATTGCCTCGGCCGCCTTGGCCTGCTGGTAACGATCCATCGAGCCGACGTTGTCGAGGAAGCCACCCTCTTCCACGCCGCGAGCCACACCGCGCGTCATCGCTGCGGTGATCTCGTCGGGCAGGGAGATGTTCATGGTGATCTCGGGGATCTCCAGTCCGTATTCGTCGTCGACACGTTCCTGCACGAACTCGCGCAGCTGTGCGGACAGCTCCACCTGGCGGCCCTGCAGATCGATCACCCCGAGCTTGGTCGCCAGCACCATGTCGGAGAACGCAAGGGAGATGACGCGCCGGAGCAGCTCGGAGATCTCCTCCACATCCACAGCGCTGTCGGTACCGATGACCTCCTTCATGAAGATCTCCGGGTCGGCGATCTTCACCACGCACAACCCGTTGGCGCGCACCTGCACCATCTTGAAGTCCGGATCCCGCACGGTGACCGGTGTCGGGGTGCCCCAGCGCAGGCTGGTGACCGGACGGGTGTTGATGAAGTACACCTCGCTGCGGAACGGGCTGTCGAAGCCGTACTTCCAGCCCTGCAGCGTGCTGAGGAGGGGGAGGTTCTCACTCTTCAGCTCGTAGTGGCCGGGATCGAACTGATCAGCCATCGCCCCGCGGTAGACGAAGATGGCCTTCTGTCCCTCGCGGACGATGAGCTGGGCGCCGTTCTTGATCTCGTTCTGGTACCGCGGGAAGCGCCACGCCAGGGTTGATCGCGAGTCGTCGATCCACTCGATGATGTCGACGAACTCGTTCTTGATCTTGCTCATCAGTCCCATGTGTTGGATCCCTTCCACCGCTCGGCCGCAGATGCCGGACAGATCTGCGCGCCGGACAACCCGTGACTGTAGTTGCTGTCACTGCGGTCGTTGCGGGGTCCCTTCAGCGTCACACCCTTCGCACGGCGCGCTCTGCCGGCTGCCGATGCGCAGCGGACCCTGGTCGAGGCGGCGGACGCTGGTGACCGATGCGGTCCAGTCCGACCAGTGCTCCACGTCGGAAATGGTGGCCCAGACCTGCGCGGCCGGGGCGTCGATGACGGTGGTGTTGTCGATGTTCATGCTGTAGATGTACCATTTGGTACATGTCCGTGCAACCTTCAACACCGCGGCAGAAGCTGATCGACGCGGCCGTCACCCATGCCGCCGAGCACGGGTTGGGCGACACCAGTCTGCGTCAGCTGGCCACGGCGTTGGGCACCAGCCACCGCATGCTCATCCACCACTTCGGCTCGAAAGAGGGGCTGCTGGTCGAGGTCGTCAAGGCGGTGGAGCAGCGTCAGCGCGAGATCCTGCGCGACCTGTCCCGGAGCGACGCCGAACCGGTGCGCGCCGACCAGCTCGGCCGGCAGTTCTGGGCGAGCCTGAACAACCCTGAGGTCGCCCAACACGAGCGGCTGTTCTTCGAGGTCTACGGCCAGGCGCTGCAGGGACGGTCGTGGGCGGTCCCACTGCTGGACGGCATCGTCGACGACTGGATCCAGCCGATGGCCGAGTTCTTCGCCGCCCAGGGCGTGCCGGCAGAGACCGCTCGCATCGACGCTCGTCTTGCCGTCGCGGTGGCGCGTGGGCTCCTGCTCGACGTGCTGGCCACGGGCGATCGCGCCGCGGTCGACGCGGCAATGGATCGCTTCGCGGAGATGCTCTCGAGCCGGCGCAACTGACGCGCATCGCGCTCACCACAGCACACGGTGTGGAACAGCAGTAACTTTCGGCACATGGCCGGACCGTTGGGGAGGTTACGCCGATTCGCCGTCCGCGCGCCGTGGTGGATGACCGTGTTGCTCGGTGTGGCGGTGCTGATCATCGGCGTGTTGCTGATCGCGTCACCGTTCAGGTCCCTCACCGTGCTGGCGGCGCTCGTCTCCGCCGCTCTCGTGCTGTCCGGGGTCGCCGTGATCATCGACGACGCTCGCGAGAACTCCTCGTTGCCGCGCCTCCGACGGATGGTCGATCTCGTCGTGGGCGCGGCGTGGATCATCGCCGGTGTCACCGCTGCGGTGTACCCGGGCATCACGGTCGGTGTGCTGGCGATCGCCATCGGAATCGTGCTCGTTGTCGGGGGCATCGGCGAGGTGGTCGGCTCGCTCATGGAACGCGGCGTCGGATCCAGCAAGCGTCCGGCCGCAGACGAACGGTTCGTGCGCCTGCTCAGCGGAATCACGAACGTCCTCATCGGCGCGTTGGCGTTGTCCTGGCCCGAGGCGACCGTGCTCGTGATCGCCGTCCTGTTCGGCGCGCGCACGAGCCTGTACGGAATCGGCCGAATCGTTCGGGGACTTCGCCGGCGATCGTCGCGCACGTCGTCGGAACTCGAATCGCTGGCTCCCGGGCCCCGGATGAGCGTACGCATGCGCGCGATCGGTGCGGTCCTCGCCTTCCTCCTCGCCATCGGCGCAACGGTGCTCAGCGCTGCGGTCCACCGTGCCTCGCCACCAGGGCCCGGCCCGTTTTACACCGCGTCGTCTCCGCTGCCGTCCGGACCGCCCGGAACCATCATTCGCACGGAGGTGATCGACGATTTCCACCCGGACGCAACGACCTATCGCGTGCTGTACCTGTCCACCGGCTACGACGGCGAACCCACGGCCGTGAGCGGATTGATCGTTGTGCCCAACGCCCCCGCTCCTGCCGGTGGACGTAATGTCGTCGCGTACACGCACGGCACCGTCGGCGTCGCCTCCAACTGCGCGCCCTCGGCCCAAGGCCCGAAGTGGGCGCCGGTCATGGAAGGACTCGACGAGTTCGTCAGTGCCGGGTACGTCATCGCTGCGACGGACTACCAGGGAAGACCGTGGATCTGCGCCTCTATCCGGGCGTGCGGCACGTCGATGCGGGACTCATCGCCGCGCCGGACGTCGCCGCGTGGATCGGCGACCGATTCGCCGGCCGGGCTGCATCGTCCACCTGCTGAGCGCAGGCATCTCGGCGAGCGCCGTAGCATCTGCACCACATCGAACAGGGAACGACAGCCATGCCGAAGTCACTGAAGAAGCTGGATGTCATCGACAGGGCCTCCGTGCCGTTGTTCGTGGTGACGATGCTGGCCGAGGCAGCGGTGCTGAGAAAGCGGCGCAAGCGCACGCTCGGCGATCTGCGCAATGCGGACGAGCGCACACTGTCCGGCCCTCAGCTGCCGCCGGATCCACTCCTACCGCTCGGTTTCGAGGCCAAGGACACCGCTGCCAGCCTGGCGATGCTCGTGGGCAACGTGGCGATGACGTTCGCCACTGCCGGTCTGCTGGAGCGCGCCGACCGAGCGCTGTTCAACAAGCGGCTCTCCGCCATCGGCTCCCGGCGTGGCTCACTGATCAGTGCGATGGTGCTCTGGGATCTCCTCTACTACTGGGACCATCGCATCATGCACGAGGTGCGCGTCTTCTGGGCCAACCACGTGACCCACCACTCCAGCGAGCGGTACAACCTGTCCACCGCGTTGCGTCAGCCCTGGTCGGGCCTCACGCTCGCCTGGGTCTTCGCGCCGATGCCACTGCTCGGCTTTCCTGCCAAGGTCACCATGCGTGCGGGTCAGCTCAATCTGCTCTATCAGTACTGGATCCACACCGAGGTCATCGATCGCCTGCCCGGGCCGATCGAAGCCGTCTTCAACACGCCGTCACATCACCGCGTGCACCACGGCGCGAACCAGCAGTACCTCGACAAGAACTACGGCGGCATCCTCATCATCTGGGACAAGCTGTTCGGCACCTTCGAGCCCGAGGTCAGACGAATCAAGTACGGCCTCACCACGAACATCGACACGTACAACCCGGTGCGCATCGCCTATCACGAATATGCCGACATAGCCCGCCACGTCGCGCGGGCCAAAGGGCTGCGGCACAAGCTGCACTCCGTGTTCGGTCGCCCCGGGTGGGCGCCGACGCACTGATCAGGCCGGGTAGGTCTCGATCTCAGTGGCCTTCACCACGGCGAAGACCGGATCTCCGGGACGGAGTCCGAGCTCGGTCACTGCCCCGGCGGTGACCTCGGCGGTCAGCGCCATCGCACCGTTCAGATCGACAAAGGCCAGACCGACGCGGGCCCGGTCACCGAGCAGATCGATGTCGACGATCGTCATTGGCCAGGTGTTGCGCGGCGTGCCCGTCGGACGCTGCCGGTGCAGGGAAATGGATTGGGGTCGGATGGCGGCAAACGCGGCGCCCGGCGGGGCATCGGCCACCACGATGTCGAGCCCGTCGAACGTGGACAGCACCTCACCGCGCACCTCACCGCGAACGAGGTTGACGCCGATCAGTTGGGCCACGTAGCGCGACCTCGGGTGCGCCGTGACGTCGGCGAGCGTTCCGCTCTGCACGACGCGGCCGTGCTCGACGATGACCACACGATCGGCAAGCGCGAACGCGTCAACGGGATCGTGCGTCACGAGGATGCGCATCCCCGTGAACTCTTCCAGGGCGCGGCGCATGTCGCGGCGTACCTGGGCGCGGTTGCCGACGTCCAAGGCGGCAAGCGGCTCGTCCAGCAGGAGCAACCTCGGACCGGTGGCGAGCGCCCGCGCCAGCGACGCGCGCTGGGCCTGCCCACCGGACAACACGATCGGGAGCTGCGCAGCGTAGGTCTGCAGCCCGAGTCGCTGCAGCCACGATGAGGCCGTCGCCCGGGCTTGCTGGCGGGCCACACCGCGGGCGCGCAGCCCATAGGCCACGTTCTCGAGCACGGTCATGTGCGGGAACAGCAGGTAGTCCTGGAACACCACACCCACGGATCGAGCCTCCGGGGCCACGAAGCGACCGGTCGTGGGCTCGTCCACCACGGTGTCGTCGATCGTGATGCGACCCCCATCGAGCGGCACCAGGCCGGCAAGGGCGCGAAGGATGGTGCTTTTGCCCGCCCCGTTCGGGCCGAGCACCGCCACCAGCTCGCCCGGCTCCACTCGCAGCGCCACGTCGAGGTCGAGCGAGCCGATGCGGACGACGATCCGTGCGTCGAGCGTCATGCGCGCACGCGCTGCTGCTTCGGCGCGTCACGCCGCGTGTCGCCCGGTTCGACGTGGACACCCGCACCGACACCGGCGCCGAACCAGTGATCGCGCAACGTGACCAGCACGGCGAACGACACTGCGATCATCACCAGGGCGAGGATGATTGCTTCGTCCGGGTTGGTTTCCAACGCGAGGTACACAGCCAGTGGCATCGTTTGGGTGCGGCCGGGGAAGTTGCCGGCAAATGTGATGGTGGCACCGAACTCGCCGAGGGCGCGCGCCCACGCAAGGACGGCACCCGCTGCGAGGGCGGGGCGGATGGTCGGCATCGTCACCCGGCGGAACGTGTACCAGCGCGACGCGCCGAGCGTGCGTGAGGCATCCTCGAAGCGTGGATCGATCTGGCGCAGTGCGGCCTCCACCGTGATCACCAGGAATGGCATCGCCACGAACGTCTGGGCCACCACGACGCCGGCCATGGTGAACGGCAGACGGAGATCGAACCAGCGGTCCAGCCATTGCCCCACCAGGCCGCGACGCCCGAGCGCGAAGAACAGCGCCACACCTCCCACCACAGGCGGCAGCACCATCGACAATGTGCACAGGGCGCGCACCACACGCCGACCGGGGAAGTCCACCGTGGCCAGCAGCCAGGCCAGCGGCACGCCGAACACCACCGACAGGGCCGTGGCCCACAGCGAGCAGACGAGAGACAAGCGCAGCGCCGTGAGCGCGCCGTCAGTGGAGAGGAAGTCCCACACGTGAGACCACGGCGCCCGCCACAACAGGCCCACCAGCGGCAACGCGAAGAACGCGATGGCCACGACGTCCAAGGCAACGACCGCCGCCGGCAGACGCACCCGCGGAGGTGACCGTCGCGGGGCTCCGGCCAGGCTCTGTGCGGCGTCAGCGGGTGCGAGCGACATGGCCGCCAGGTTAGTCCCCCGTTTACTATTCGGGTCGATCGGCTGGCCCTCGCCAGGCCCGACCGCCGGCACCTCGCCGTACCCGGCGCGCACCCCATCTGCACACTGGCCGAACGGACCCGCAGCACACACACCACGCACGTGACGCCGATCATGCGCGCTCGGTCGCGGCCGACAACAGCCGTCGACGCGAACGTCGGCTCGCCGTCGGGTCAGTGCTCCAGGCACAGCTCCACGAACGCACGGCCCGCCGGCGACAGGGTGGCATCGCGATGCACCAGCACGAGATCGCGAAACAACGGTGGATGGAACGCCAGGACCACGGCGCCCTGCAATTCGGCGGCGGCGGCCATCGACCTGGGGAGCAACGCCGCACCGGCACCGGCAAGCACCAGCGGCACGATGGCCTCGCGCTGATCCGTCTCCACCGCGATGTGCGGCGTCACCGAGGCCTCATCCAGCAGCGAGTCCAACAGCCTCCGCGTGCTGGTGCCCACCGGGTTGGTCACCAGCGGCAGGCGGCCGAATGCGGCCGCGGAGATGGCCGGCCGCCGCGGTGAGCGGGGCGGCAGGACTGCCACGATCTCCTGGCGGCCGAGACGATGGGTCACCAGACCGTGGCGCACCAGATCCGTCGCCGTGATGCCGATCTCGCTCACGCCGTTCAGGACGGACCGCACGAGATCGTCCGTACCGTCCGGATGGGCGAGCCGCACGAGCACGTGGGGATGCGCAACCCGAAACGCTCCGACGAGCGGCGTGATCGGATCGAGGGCGAGCGTCGGCAGGGAGACCAGGTCGAGGGAGCCGGCGAGCACCCCAGAGACTGCGTCGACCTCGACGCGCACGGCGTCGGCAGCACGCAGCGCGAGACGGGCGGCATCGGCGAAAGCATGGCCGGCGGCGGTCACCACCACCCGGCGGCCGATGCGCTGGAACAGCTCGACGCCGAGCTCGCGCTCCAGGTTGCGCACGGACTGCGACAACGACGGCTGGGCCACCAGGCAGGAACGGGCGGCGGCCGTGAACGTGCCGGTGTCCACGACGGAGAGGGCGTAGCGCATCTGCCGCAGATCCATAGACACAGCCTATTGATCCAGCAGCATCTTCGTCTTGGACAGCACCATGGTTCGTGGGGTCCCCTGGACGTTGATGCAGTGGATCCTGATCGTGGTCGTAGGCGCCGGCGTCGGCTATCTGGGCGGCCTGTTCGGCAAGGGCGGGTCGGCAATCGCCACACCCTTCCTGGCGCTGATCGGCATCCCGCCCATCATCGCGGTCGCCTCACCCTTGCCGGCCACCATCCCGGGCACGCTCGTAGCCTTCGCCCGCTACCGGCGCGAGGGTCTGTCCGACTGGAGGGTCATCCGCTGGAGCATTGCGTTTGGCGTGCCGGCCACGGTTTTCGGGGCGATCGTGACTCAGTGGATCGGTGGGGCAGCGCTGGTCAAGATCACCGACGGGGCAGTGGCCGCGCTCGGAGTGCGGATCGTCCTGCAGCGCGCATTCCTGAGCCGACGCCCCGTTGCGGCCGCCGGCGCACCCCGCACGGTGGTGCTCGTTGGCGTTGCCCTGGCGGTGGGCTTCCTGGCGGGCCTTCTCGCCAATTCCGGCGGGTTCCTGCTCGTGCCGTTGTACCTGTCGGTGCTGCGGCTGCCGATCAAGCAGTCGCTGGCCTGCTCGCTGGCCGTCGCGGCGATGCTCGCCATCCCCGGCACCCTCGTGCATGCCGCCCTCGGGCACATCGACTGGACGGTGGCCGCCGTCTTCGGCGCAGCCTCGATCCCGCTGTCGAGCCTGGGCGCCCGCACGGCGCTGCGGATGGATGCCGATCGCCTGGAGACGATCTACGGCACCGGCCTCGCGATCCTCGGCGTCAGCATGCTCGCGTTCACGTGAGCGACTCACCTGAGCGAAGCGGGAACTCGGGCGGCCCGGGCGGCTGCAATCACCCAGCCAGCCCTCTTTGCCCGACGCCGAACCGCGCGATGAACGCTCACCGAGTGT
>JAYTSB010000481.1:0-1911 GCA_043745825.1 Actinomycetota bacterium
GGCGAACAGCGTGATTCCGGGCGTGCCGCGGACGACCAATTCGCCGACCTCGCCGTCGGCGGCGGGTGTGCCGTCGGCGCGCTGGATCTCGACCTCGCAACCCTGCGTGACGTACCCCATGGCGGACGGCATCGGATGGGCGGCCTCGTCGGTGAGGACCGCAGGGATCGTTTCGGTCATGCCGTACAGCTGCCGCGGTTCGCAGCCGAGCAGTGAGGTGAGCTCGGCGTGCTGGGCATCGCTGATGTTGATCGCGTACCAGCAGTGCTGCAGGGCGATTCCGGGCACCGGCGTGCCGCCGCGGGCGAGGATCATGCGAATCGGGGCGGCGAAGAGACTGGCGTGCGTGGCCCGGTGCCGCGCTGCCTGGGTGAGGAAGCGGCTGGCCGAGAATGTGTGCATGAGCGCCACCGATGCGCCGACCCACACGGCCGAGGTGACGCTGTAGTACTGCGCGTTGGCGTGGAAGAGCGGGAGCACCACGAGCTGGCGGTGGTGCCGCTCGAGCCCGGCGGCCGCCGCCATGGTGGCACCGGTGAACGCGTAGTTGGCCTGCGTGATCTCGACACCCTTGGGCGCACCCGTGGTACCGGACGTGAACATGACGGCGGCCCGGTCGGTGAGCGCGGGGTCGGCCCACATGACGGCCGCGTCAGTGCCGAACGGTGTCAGGGTGACGTCCGCCTCGTCGACCTCGACGAGCACCGTGGGCGAGCCCTCGGCGGCCTCGCGGTAGGCCGCCGCTCGGGTGGTGGCGCAAAAGCCGACGGTAGGACCGGTTCGGCGCAGGTGGCTGACCAGCTCGGCGGTGGTAGCCATCGGGTCGGACGGCACAATCCACGCACCGAGACCAGAGGTCGCGAACCACACGGCGAGGAACGTCGGGGAGTTCGTGAGGACCAGCTGCACGCACGAGCCGGCCATCACACCGTTGGCGGCGAGGAACGTGCCGGCCCGGGCGACCACCTCGTCGAACTCGGCGTAAGTCCACGTGGCCACCTCGCCGTCGGGGCGCTCGAAGACCAGGAAGGTGTCATTGGGCGCGGACGCGACAGCACGCCGCCAGGCGTGCCAGAACGTCACAGCGCAGGGCAAGCCCATGTCAGCCGACCGCCTCCGGCACGGCGCCGTACCCGCCGCCACCCGGCAGGTCGAGGCGTACGTGGTCGCCCGGCTTGAGGGTGATGCGTGCCTGGGTGCGTACTGGCTCGCCGTTCACCGTGAATGCACCAGCAGCGCCAGCCTCACCACCGAAGATTCCCTCGGGTGCCTTGTCGAGCCGGGAGGTGACGGCGTTGAGTTGCCACGGCCTCTCGGTGTCTATCGTGAACTCGATGGTCTGCCCGAGGCCGCCCACCTGGTTGCCGCGCCCGCCGCTGTCCAGGCGGAGCTGCTTGCGCAGGAAGCGGATGGGCGCCGATGCCTCGACAACCTCGACCGGCACGGCAGAAATCCCGGTGGGGTACGAGCATGCCGACAGGCCCGGCTTGGCGTAGCGGGCGCCGACGCCACCGGCGTAGGTGAACATCGCAGTGATGAACGGGCGGCCATCGTCGTGGCTGCCACTGACCTGCATGGTCCACACCGCGCCCGAGCCCTCGGCCATCGCGTTGGCTGGGCGGATCTGGGCCAGGGCCTTCAGCAGCGCGTTCGGCAGGAACATGCCCACGACGTGGCGGGCCGTGCACGGCTGCGGCGACACCGCGTTCACGATCGAGCCGATCGGGGCCTCTACCTTGATGGGGGCGAGGCTGCCGTGGTTATTCGGCACCTCGGGGTTCAGAACCGACCGCACCGTGAAAGTGGTGTATGCGTGGGTGTAGTTCTTGACGACGTTGATACCGGACGAACTGGCACCGGACGAGCCTTCGTAGTCGACGGTGATCTCGCCGGCCACGGGGTCAACGGTGA
>JAYTSB010000482.1:0-2374 GCA_043745825.1 Actinomycetota bacterium
CGCAGGCCCCCGCGGATGACGTTCGCACCATCGACGAGCTCGTAGGCCACACCGTTGGTCCAGACGCGATCGATCCAGCCCTTCATCATCGCCGGCTGCCCGGCCCACCACGTCGGGTAGACCAGCACCAGCGATTCGCACCACACCAGATCATCGGCGTGGCGCTGCAGTTCGGGTGCGACCCAGCCGCTCGGTCGCTGGATGTGCTCGTCGGCGCTGAGGACGGGGTCGAAGCCATCGGCGTGGAGGTCGGTGACGCGAAATTCGTGGCCGCCGGCGCGCAGACCGGCCAGCGTCGCCTCGCGCACGGCTGAGACGTACGACGTCGGGTCAGGGTGGCAATACACGACGAGCGTCTTCACAACGCGCTCATCTCTCGCTGAACCCGGTCGATGAAGGCCGACCGGTGGGCCGGCGTGGAGGTGTCGATCGCATAGAAGGGCATCCACCGACGCTTCGTGCGCCAGCCCGTGTTGAGGCGCAGGGCGCGCATCAGAATGCGGCGACCATTGTCGTTGACGAGGGCCACGTATCGGCGTGGCGATCCGTAACTGCTGATGCCGACGATGACCCGGACGTTCTTCAGGCCGGGACGCACCCTGCCGGCATCGTCGAACACGAAAGCGACCCCCGGCAGCATCACCTTCTCCAGCCATCCCTTCAACATCGCCGGCAATCCGCTCCACCACGTGGGGTACACGAACACCAGCATCTCCGCGTCTCGAACGGAGGCGACAGAGTCACCGACGACCGGATCCACCACCGGGTTGGCGCCGTGATAGGCGTGACGCTCTGCGTCGGTCATCGCCGGTCGGAAGCCCAGCGCGTACAGGTCCAGGACGGTCACGCTGTGGCCGGCCGACTCCAGCCCGCGCACTGCCGCTGCGGCGCAACTGTGGGTGAAGCTCGTGCTGACTGGATGCACCACCACGACGACGGCTCGCATACCGGCACGACTGTACCGGTCCGAGTGGAAACGAGTTTTACGGAGCGATGTACGACGGCGGATGAGTGTCATCCATCACCTCGCGTGCATCATCCGCACGCAACGGCAGCGGCGAACACTGGACATGCACGTCACTGAGAACACCAGCGTCAAGCGGATTCCCGCTGTCGTGGCCGGGATCGTGGCTGGCGCCGCGGCGCTCGGTGCAGGCGAACTGGTGGGTGGCCTGAACGAGAACTGGCAGTCACCGGTGGTCGGTGTTGCGGGAGCCGTCATCGAGCGGGTGCCGCGGTCCGTCAAGGACTTCGGCGTCGAGCGCTTCGGCACGAACGACAAGCTCGCCCTCGTCGTCGGCATCCTCGTGGTCAGCGTCATCTTCGCCGCTGTGCTCGGGCTGCTCGCCCGGCGTCGACCGTTGATCGGGGCCGGCGGCTTCATCGCCTTCGCCCTGGTGGGCGTGTGGGGCTCACTGCAGCCGAGGAACGCTCCGCTCCCCGCTGTGCTGCCGAGCCTCGTGGCCGGTGCCGCCGGGGTGGCGGCGTTGCGGTTCCTGCTCCAGCGGGCGGATCGCCCCACGAGTGACGACACGGTGTCCATGCCGGAACGACGCATCTTCCTCGTCTCGGCGGCCGGCTTCGCTGTTCTGGCTGGCGCCGCAGCAGCAGGCGGCAGGGCGCTGCGCACTCGGTTCAGTGCATCCAAGTCTCGCAGCGCTGTGACGCTGCCGACCCCGGCCACCTCGTTACCTCCAGCGCCCGCCACAGTCGGGGTCACGACCCCGGGCGTCAGTTCGTTCTTCACACCGAACGCCGACTTCTATCGCATCGACACCGCCGTCGAGGTTCCTCAGATCCGCACCGACGAGTGGGAGCTGCGGATCCATGGCATGGTCGACAAGGAGCTTCGTCTCAGCTACGACGACCTGCTTCGCCGCAGCGTGGTGGAAGAGGACATCACCCTCACCTGCGTGTCCAACACCGTCGGCGGCGACCTGCTCGGCACTGCCCGCTGGCTCGGTGTCCCGCTTCGCGACCTGCTCGACGAAGCCGGGGTCCAGGCCGGCGCCGATCAGCTCGTCGGCCGTTCGGTCGACGGTTGGACTTCCGGTCTCCCGATCGACACCATCGACGGCCGGCCGGCCCTGGTGGCCATCGGCATGAACGGAGAACCCCTGCCGCTCGAGCACGGATTCCCGGCACGGGTGATCGTGTCCGGTCTCTACGGCTACGTGTCCGCCACCAAGTGGATCACCGAGCTGGAAGTCACCACCTTCGATTCCTTCGATGCCTACTGGGCCACCAGAGGCTGGGATCAGCAGGCTCCGATCAAGACGATGGCGAGGATCGATACGCCTCGCACACTCGCCAAGGTCAAGCCCGGTACCGTCGCCATCGGTGGCGTCGCGTGGGCCCAGACGGTGGGCATCTC
>JAYTSB010000483.1:0-2781 GCA_043745825.1 Actinomycetota bacterium
CCTCGGCACCCCGCTCTGCGACGTCACGTTCTGCGTTCTGGATCTGGAGACCACCGGTGGGGACCGCAACAACGATGTCATCACCGAGATCGGGGCCATCAAGGTACGCGGTGGCGAATGCCTGGGCACCTTCCAGACGCTCGTGAACCCGGGTCGCGCCATCCCCCCGGCCATCACCATCCTCACCGGCATCTCCGACGCGATGGTGGTGCCTGCGCCACGGATCGAGCACGTGCTGCCCACGCTGCAGGAGTTCTGCGGAGATGCGGTGATCGTTGGTCACAACGTGCGCTTCGACGTCGGCTTCCTCGATGCTGCACTGCGGCGGTCGAACCGTCCGACGCTGCATAACATCAACATCGACACGCTCGCCCTGGCGCGGCGGCTCGTGCGTGACGAGGTGCCGGATTGCCGATTGGGCACGCTCGCCAGCCGTTTCCGGCTCAACCACCAGCCCAGCCACCGTGCGCTTGACGACGCGCTCGCCACCGCAGACCTGCTCCACCTTCTCCTCGAGCGGGCCACCTCGTTCGGCGTGCTCGGCCTCGACGATCTGCAGGCGCTGCCCAAGCTGGGTGGCCATCCGCAGGTGGCCAAGCTCAAGCTGACGAATGCACTGCCGCGCACGCCCGGCGTCTACCTGTTCCACGACGCGCGCGGTGAGGTGCTGTATGTCGGCAAGGCCACCAACCTGCGCCAGCGTGTGCGCAGCTATTTCGGAAGCGAGGACCGACGCAAGATCGGCCCGATGCTGCGCGAGGCCCAGCGGGTGAGCCACGTGGAGACACCCGATCCGCTCACGGCGGGCGTGCTGGAGCTGCGCTATCTCCACAGCCTCGCGCCGCGATACAACCGCCAGGGCACCACGTGGGACCGGTATTGCTACGTGCGCCTGTCCACCGAAGAAGCGTGGCCGCGCCTGTCGATCGTCAAGGACCCGAAGCCGTTTGGGGTGCACCTCGGCCCGCTGCCGTCGCGCACGATGGCCAACCTCGTGATCGAGGCCATCCAGTCGGCAGTGCCGCTGCGCCGATGCACCGTGCGGCTCGGTCGCAGCTTCGTTGCACCGATCAGCGCCACACCCTGCACGGCCGCGCAGCTGGGCGTGGCGGAGTGCCCGTGTTCCGGCCGCGCCGATGCGCAGCGCTATGCGACCGCCGTCGACATGGTGGTGCGTGGGTTGCACGGCGAACCCGACGTGCTGCTCGACCCGTTACGCGAGCGGATGCTGGGCCTGGCCAGGTCGCATCGGTTCGAGGAAGCCGCCGGCGTGCGCGACCGCGCCCAGGCGCTCTCCGGCGCGATCCGCCGACAGCGGACAATGGACCACCTTCGTCGTGCCCAACAGCTCGACCTCCGCATCGGCGGGATCCGCCTCGAGTTCGACCACGGGCGGCTCGTGCACAGCGGCGCCGACGGTGCGCTCTCACTGGGGTTGAGCCTTCCCCCGCCGGACGCCGCACCACTCGATCGGCCGCTGCCGCGCCACGCCGCCGACGAGACGCTGTGCATTGCCCGCTACCTCGACGCCAACAGCCAGCGCATCACGCTGCTGCGGTGCACGGGCGAATGGACCCAACCCGTTGGGCAGCTGCCGACGTTCGAGCCACGCCGTCACGCCGCCTGAGCGCGCACCGAGACTCACCCTCGGGGATCTGCCGACACACCCACGGTTGGACATGACACCCGGGGTCGGACACGCTGCACCCATGGGAAACTTTCGCTACTGCGTGATCGGCGCCGGCGCCGCCGGCCTGGCTGCGCTCGCCAACCTGCTCGATGCGGGCTTCGATGTCGACTGCTTCGAGCGCAACGCCACCGTCGGCGGGCATTGGCACACCGACTACGACTCGCTGCACCTGATCACCTCGCGGAACGTGTCCGGCTTCGTCGGCTTCCCGATGCCCCAAGATTTCCCAGTTTACCCGAGCCGTGATCAGATGCGGATCTACCTGCAGAGCTACGCCGATGCCAAGGGCCTGATGGACAAGATCCGCTTCGGCGTGTCCGTGGAGTCAGCGCGGCCCGTGGCCCGAGACGGGCTCGCCGGCTCGCACGGCATCGACGGTTGGGACGTGCGCACGTCCGACGGCGTGACGACGCACTACGACGGCCTGGTGGTGGCCAACGGTCACCTGTGGGACCCTAACATGGCGGAGTTCCCGGGCGAGTTCACCGGCCGCAGCATGCATTCGTCGCAGTACCGATCGATCTCCGACATCGAGGGCCGCCGAGTGCTGGTCATCGGCGCAGGCAACTCCGGGTGCGATCTCGCCGTCGACGTTGCCAACGCGCGACTGGATTCGTTCATCTCCGTGCGCCGCGGTCAGACCTTCCAGCCCAAGGCGATGTTCGGGAGGCCGCGCGCCGAGTTGAAGTGGCTGGCCAAGTTGCCCTTGGCACTCAACGAGCGCATGTCCCGACTGCTCGTGGACATCGTGGTCGGTAAGCCGTCGGCCTATGCCGGGCTGCCCGAGCCGGAGACCCGCAACCTCAACAAGCAGCCGCCGGTGGTCAACAACCTGCTGCTCTACTGGATCCATCACGGCCGGATCACGGTGGTGCCCGGTGTGTCCCGCTTCGAGGGCCACACCGTGCATTTCGTGGACGGTACCCAGCGCGACTTCGACACGGTGCTGTACGCCACCGGCTTCAACGTGTCGTTCCCGTTCCTCGAAGACGACCTGTTCACGTGGCGCGATGGCGCGCCGCTGCGCACCGCCGGCATGGTGCTGCCCGTCGGCGTGGAGAACCTCTACTTCATCGGTCTCGCGGCGCCGC
>JAYTSB010000484.1:0-2950 GCA_043745825.1 Actinomycetota bacterium
CCGTCGGCGTCGAGATAGCCGGCGTCACCCGATTTGAACCACCCGTCGGCGGTCACCGCCTTGGCGGTCTCCTCGGGCATGTTCCAGTAGCCCTTCATCACCTGCGCCGAGCGGATCCAGATCTCCCCAACCTCGCCCGCTGGCATGTCCTCGCCCGATTCACTGTCGACGATCCTGATCTCCACGCCGGGCCCTGGCAGCCCGCAGCTGCGCAACCGGTGCTTGTTGGGTCCGTCGACGTCATGGTCGCTCGGCGGCAGGTTGACGACTGCGCCGGTGGTCTCGGTGAGCCCGTACGCCTGCCAGAACTTGCACTTGAAGACCTTCACGCTGTTGGCCAGGACCTCCTCGCTGATCGGTGAGGCGCCGTACACGAGCACCTGGAGGCTGCTGTAGTCGGCCTCGGCCGCACCGGGCATCATCAGCATGAACTGCAACACGGCAGGGACGACGAAGCCGTGCGTGATCCGCAGCTCTCCGATCATTCGGACCAGCGCGGCGAAGTCGATGTCGCGCACGATCACGCTCGTGGCACCTTCGTACATCCCCGCCACTGCCCAGCCTCCGCCGCCGATGTGGAAAAGCGGCATCGCAACCAGGTTGACGGACTCGGGCGACAGCTCCCAGATCTCTTTCGCCAGCGGGAGCAGACCGAAGAAGTTGGTGTTGCTGAGCATCACGCCCTTCGGCCGACCAGTCGTGCCGGACGAATACAGCTGGAACGCCACGTCATCTGAGACCGAGCGCACGCCCGGATCGACGGGAAGATGCCGCGCCACCCAGTCCTCGTAGCTCTCGTGTTCGGGATGGCCACCGATCACCACGATCTTGTGCACCGTTGTCAGGTTCGGCGCGATCGCATCGAGGATGGGCACGAAGTCGGGGCCGACGATCAGCACCTTGGCCTCCGCGTCGTTCACGATGTACTCGACCTCGGGGGCGGCGAGCCGCCAGTTCACGTCGACGCAGATCGCGTTGTGCATCGCCGCCCCGAAGAAGACCTCGAAGTGTTCAGTTCCGTTCTTGTCCAAGAACGCCACCCGCTCTTGGTTGCCGACACCCTCGGCACCGAGCCCTTGGGCAACCTGTGCGCTGCGCCCCAGCAACTCAGCCCAGCTCAACCGCCTGTCGCCGAGGATCAGCGCCGGATGTTCGGCCCGCTCCACACCGTGGACGCGAATGATGTCTGAAACGGTGCTGATGTTCCCCATGGAGGAAAGATAGTGGACTGCTGCGGCGCACGTCACGTGTGCCGCGACGTCGCCGAGCCTTTTCGCCGAACCTACCGTGGCGCGAAGCCGACCCGGAAGCTACGTACCGCTCGGGCGAAGATGTTCGGCTCCACGTCGGGCTCGGTGAGCGGTTGGAGGTCGCGCATGCGCGCGGACATCTGCGTCAGCAACGATTGCAGTGTCGCCCGGGCGAGGTTGTTGCCGACGCACAGGTGAGTGCCGAACCCGAACGAGATCTGCGGGTTCGGGTCGCGGCGGATGTCGAAGGTGTACGGATCGGTGAACACCTCCTCGTCGCGATTGGCCGACGGGTACAGCAGCACGATGCGATCGCCACGGTGAATCTTCGTGTCGCGTACGTCGCAGTCGGCGACGGCACGACGGAACATGTTGTTCAACGGGGTCACCCAGCGCAAGACCTCCTCCACCGCCGCAGGCACCAGCGAAGGGTCGGCCGCCAACGCGTCCCACTGGTCGGGGTGGTTGCAGAACTCACGGATGCCGTGGCTGATCGCGGTGCGCGTGGTCTCGGCGCCGCCGGAGACGAACAGCCCGACCTCGTGGGCGATGGCCATGGGCGGCAGCGGCTGACCCTCGATCTGGGCGTGCAACCACGTCGAGATCAGGTCGTCGGCCGGGCAGCCGTTCTTCGCTGCGTACGCAATCTTGTCCTTGGCAAGCTCGCCGAGGCCCCCCATGAACTCCATGTTCGCGTCCATGAACTCGACGAACGTGTGGCCATCACGTTCGCGCATGTCGATGCGCATCAGCCGCTCGCTCCAGCTCTTGATCTCACGCCACATTTCCTCCGGATAACCGAGCAGGCGGGCGGTGAGGCGCGCCGGCAGCTGACCGGCGATCGCGTCCACCAGCTCGCACTCGCCGTCGGCGATGATCGCGTCGAGGAGCTCGGCCACCAGAGCGTCGATCTCGGGACGACGGGCGGCAACCTCGGCGCGCGTGAACTTGTGCTGCACGAGCATGCGCTGCTGGCGGTGACGCGGATCGTCCTGGGCGATCATGTTGATCTCGTCCGGCGACCAGACGGCGCGATAGCCCTGGCCGCTGACGAACACGCTGCTGCGCCGCTCGACCTCCATGATGTCGGCATGCCGGGTGATGCCCCACAACCCGTTGCGTCGGTCACGGTAGACCGGCTCGTTGGCCCGCATCCACGCCCACGTCTCGTGCGGGTTCGTGCGGTAGAACTCGGGATCGAGTAGGTCGACCACGAGGCGGCCGACTTCGGGAGCGATCGTGGAGGATGCGGGTTCGGTCATGGGATTGACCTTGGCACGCGAAGACGGCACCACGCCACGTGGCGGTGGATCGAGCTCAGACTGGCGTCGAGGCGATGACTGCTTCGGCGAGTCCGACCAAATCGGCGAGCCGGGCGCGATAGGCAGCGATGTTGGCGACCTTGACGTTTTCGTAGCCGCGCACCATGTCGGGCAACTCGGCGATCTGCAGTACGAGGTCATCGGCGGCACTACCATCGGCGGCACTGTCATCGGCGGCACTACCAGCGGCAGCGCTCGCGGAGGCGACACGCAACACGGTGTCAGCGTATTCGTCGGCGAGCCGGCGCTCCATGCGCCGCAGCGAGCTCCAGCCGGGCAGATCCAGCGGCGTGCCACGCAGGTGGCGGCCGGCACGCAGAGCCATCAGCGCCGGCGTGGCCCAGCGACCGAGCTTGAGTTTGTTGCGCATTCCCAGCG
>JAYTSB010000485.1:0-6367 GCA_043745825.1 Actinomycetota bacterium
TGCGTTGTCACCGTTCGTCTCGGTGATCTCCACCACGTGGCCGAGGCCCTGGCCGGCGATGGAACTGCCTTTGGGGATGTCAATGGAGTTGCTGTTGGCACGCGGGTTGGCGGGGTTGACCTCGCCACCCGAGTTACCGGTCATGACGGCGTACACCTTCTTGGTGACCGGGTTGACTTCCACATCTTCGGGACGAGACATCTTCGTCGCACCCAGGACGGTGGCCGCCTGGCGTGCCCGGATGAGCACGTCGGCTTGATCGGCAAACCCGGCCGCAGCAAGGTCCGGTCCGAACGTCAGTGCCTTCCAGTTGCCCGTGCCGTCGGCGTTGACCTTGGCGACGTACAGCGTGCCCGAATCGAGCAGATCGGCATTGGCACCCTCCTTCTTGCTGATCGTGCCGGCGGTGACGAACTTGTAGATGTAGTTGTTGACCTGATCGTCGCCGCTGTAGCTGACGAACTTGCCGCCGGTGCTGGTGATGCCGGCTGCGGCCTCGTGCTTGAACCGGCCGAGCGCCGTCCGCTTCTTGGGCTTGGAGGTCGGATCGTAGGGGTCCACCTCCACCACCCAGCCGAACCGCAGGAACTCGTTCGGAGTCGTCGTGAGATTGAAGCGGGGGTACTTCGCCTCCCACAGTCGTTCACTCGCACCGCTTCTTGCGGAAACGCTGCCGAGTGTCTTCTTCACGTAGGAGCTGGCGGGGATGCCCACACCCTGGCCGAAGTACTGGTCGAAGTTCTCCTCACAGGTGAGGATGGTGCCCCAGGGGGTGATGCCGCCCCCACAGTTGTTGAGCATGCCGAGCACCTCGGTGCCCGTTGGATCGTCGGGGGTCTTGAGGTGCATGTTTCCGGCCACCGGGCCGGTGAGCGTCATCGGCGTCTTGGCGGTGATGCGCCGGTTGTAGCGGCTGGTGGGCAGGTAGGTCCACGGACCGTCGTCCTCACGGACGACCTCCACCACGGTGCCGCCATGGGCAGCCAGCTCGACATCGACCTGCGCCGGCGAGGACGTGTAGTTCTCGAACATCATCGTCGAGTCGGTGTACTCGTGGTTGATCCAGAGCAGGCCCCGATGCGACGTGTTCGAGCCCCACTGGATGGGGAGGTAGGCGAGGTAGTCGTGGTTGAACCCGCACTGCTGCTCCTGGGCAGGGCCAGTCTGGTTGAGGATGTCGAATGCCGGGGCACCGGGCACCACGGGGTCGCCCCAGGAAATCACGATGTCATGGGTGAAACCGTCGGGCAGCACGATCGCGTCGGTGCCGCTCTGGGGCACCGCGTCGTAGGTCAACTCACCGGGCGCATACGCGCTGGTGTCCGCCGCGGAAACAGCATCAGCCCCGAGCGTGGCGGCCACTGCCGCTCCGCCGGCGCCGAGCGCAGCCTTCAGTGCGGTGCGGCGCCCGAAGCGCTGCTCGAGCACCTCGTCGAAGCTGGCGGAATCGTGGATCTCTGCAGACATGTTCACTCCTGTGTGGACGACGGTCGCTCGATCATCCCGACTTCAGTCGACGCGCCGCGGAACTCCGGGCGTCGGTGGCTTGGCCGTTGGGTGAACTCTTGGGGATTCACCAGAGGAACGTGAGCAACGCGTGGCGACTTCCCGCCGTCACCGGCGTGACCTCGTGCAGCAGCCCGCAGGAGAACACGATCGCCGAACCCGGCTGCGGGCGGTAGAGGTCTTCCCCGAACTCGGGGAACCGCAGGTCTCCGCCCTCGTAGTCCGCATCGAGGTTGAGGGTCACCGCGAAGCGACGATGCGCAGCACTGGGGGTGACGTTGTCGCGATGGGCCGTGAACCAACCGTCGTCTGCGTCGTAGCGCACCAGCTTGAACGTCTCGTGCGAGCGAGGGGTGTGCGCGAAGGAGCGAGCCACCACCGGCAGCAGCCGTTCCACCATCGCTCGCTGGACAAGAGCGGTGAGGCGGGCATCAACGAGGCGGTGGTCGTGGCGCGCCTTCACGGCGATATCGGCGACGAGCGTCGGCTGGTCGGCCACATCCGGGCGCACCATCGGTGACCGGAACCACCCCGCTCCGTCGGCGTGTCCGAGCAGCTGGGCGACGAGCACCGGGTCCAATACGCCGTCGACCACGAGCAGGGGGACGGCGCTGGTCACGATCATGGCGGTGCAGTGTTGGTCGAACGGATGACCGCGACGTGGACACCGGGCGACGGGAGAGCAACGGCTGGCTGAACTCTTCCCGCTGCCGCGAACCCCCTGCTGCGAGTCAGGCGGAGGTGGCGCGGACCACGGCGGTGGTCGTGCCCCCGCCGGCGGTGGTGACCCACAGGTCGAAGCCGCGCACCGTGTCCAGCACCGTGACGCGCACGTCGTCGCCCGGGTCGATGCCGTCGTGGTGTTCCAGCGTGACGGTGATAGGCGCACGCAATGTCCGCCGCCTCGCCAGTTGCTCTTCCACCATCGCCCAGTAGACCGAGTTGTTCACGTGGCCGAGCACGTCGAAATCAACGAACCGCAGCGGCCACACGGACGCCTGCAGTCCCAGGTGGTCCACCGGCGGACGCAGTGGCAGGTGCAGGCGGGCCTTGACAATTCGCCCGTGGGCGGCAGCGCCGAACTGCTCTGCGAAGTCGGCCGGCACGGGAACCGGCTTCATCGTCGCCATGTCCACGTGCACCCACAGCGTCGCCGCCTCGATCCGCCCGGCGAACCGGTCGTCGACTCGACCAGCATCTGCCGGACCAGCCTCATCCTGACCCTCAGCCAGTACTGAGTAGCGGCGCTCTGCCCACCGCGGGCCGAGGCCACTGCACCACGTGCAGAGCGAGACCATGTCGAGGTACTGGGGGAAGTGTTCCACGCGCATGATCGTGCGGCGCGCCACCCACGCCGTTGGGTTGGGGCTCCCCGCGTCGCGCGAGTCGTCGTTGGCGATGTCTTGCAGGTACCGCGCCCCGGCGTCGAGCCGCAACCGGCCGTTGGGCGATGAGTCCGCCAGCCGTACACGGCGACGAGCGTCGAAGATGCGGCCCACCTCAGGGCGATCGACGAGCGGCTCGTGCACTTCGGGCGTCACGGCGCAGACCCTAAATCACACGAGTGCAATGAATTCAGTTGCACGCGTGGAACATCTGTGGTTTCCTAGACCACGTTCGGCACTCGGCCGACCCTGCACCGAAAGAGCTCTGACAATGGACCGCATGTACGCCCAGACTGCAGCCGGCATGACCGCCACCGCTGCTGCGCGCGTTCGCGTCCAGCAGGATCCCAGCCAGGATCTCGGCCAGTACCTCACGCAGGGTCACGGTTGGCAGTTCGTGGGCTCCCCGTGCACCGTTGTGGCATCGGCCATGAACATCAACGGCACCAAGCGCCTCCCCCGACGGCTCGGACGATCGACGTAAGCAACACGTCGAGCACATCGCTCCGAGGCCGCCGGGATCTGATCCCGGCGGCCTTTTTGTTTCCCCCATTCACCCACCCGACACCCGACATGACACCCGATACGACACACCCGAGAGGAATCCTGATGTACGCCATCACCTTCACCGACATCGACACCGACATGCTCAGCGACCTCTTCGCAGGTACGCCGTCGTCCAACGAAATCGCCGCGCTCGACTGGACCGCGCTCGACTGGACCAAGGCCCGTTGCCGCGACGGAAACGGCACCCTGACCCATCTGTTCTTCTCCGACGAGACGGTCGCCATGGCCCGTGCCAAGGCGATCTGCGGCAAGTGCCCGTTATCGGCTGCATGCCTGGAGGGCGCGCTCGACCGAGCCGAACCATGGGGCGTGTGGGGCGGGGAGTTGATCGAGTCCGGTCGCGTCATCGCCAACAAACGCCCTCGAGGACGTCCACCGAAGCACCCCAGACCGGTCGTGGTCATCAATGAGGACGCCATTGCCGTCCCGGTGCGGGTGGCATAACGGCCATCCGCAGCGCCGGCACAGCTGTCGGACCGGGGCAACGCCCCCACGACCGCGCCGGTCACCTGCGAAATCCCCCGTCGCAGGTGATCGTCGCGCGGACTCCGTGGGACGAGCGACCCCCGGTCCGCGGATCCGACCGAGAGGTGCGGGCGCTCGTCGCCCCACCTCTTGTTCGGCGTTTTCAGGTTGTTCGGCGATTTCTCATGTGACCGGGCGCACGCCGACGAGAGCGCGTCCCGATGCGTCGGTATCCTGCTGGACGTGGCCGTCAACACTCGCGTCCTCGCCGCCTCACTGGCTGCCGCGGCACTGATCAGCGTCGCGGGCGGGTACGCGCTGAGCAAGACGGACGACTCGGCAGCAACCACCTCCTCGGCCGAGGACTCGGTCTCCATCACCTCAACCGGCGTGTACGCCGAGCCGGGCATCCCCACGAACGCAGCGGTCGAGGGCAAGGCGCTACCGGCCGTCGACCTCGTGGCCACCGACGGCAGCACGGTGTCCACGCGTGATCTGATCGGGCGCCCGATGGTCATCAACGTGTGGGCCACCACCTGCGTGGCGTGCAAGCAGGAGATGCCGGCACTCGCCCGGGTGAACAGTGAACTCGGCGATGCGGTGCGCTTCGTCGGCGTGAACCAGGCCGAGAACACCGACAGCGCGCTCGCGTTCGCCAAGGACAAGGGTGTGCAGTACGAGCTGCTGTCCGACCAGAACGGCGAGCTCGTCGCCGCGCTCGGAATCACCGGTCTGCCATACACCCTGTTCGTTGCGGCCGACGGCACGATCGTCGCCCAAAAGGGCGTCGAACTGGACCAGCCCACCATCCGCGCCACCATCGAATCCCTGCTGCTGTCATGATCGGGCTGCTGTCGTGATCGGGTTGCTGTCATGATTGCCCTCGAAGGGAACTTCGCCTATCACCTGGCTCTGGGGATGTTCGCGGCCATCAACCCCTGTGGCTTCGTGATGTTGCCCGCATACCTGATGTACTTCCTCGGACTCCAGGGTACGAAACCCGGGAGTCAACGCGCCGGCGTCGCGCGTGCGCTGACGGTCAGCGCGGCGACGTCCGGCGGCTTCATTCTCGTGTTCCTCGTCGTCGGCGCGATCGCCCGCCTGTTCACCAACACCCTCGTCGAGAACGCCAAATATCTCTCGCTGGTCATCGGCGTGGTGATGATCATCCTCGGTTGCTTCATGCTCGCCGGCTGGCGTCCGAAGTTCACGCTGCCCGAGGTGGGTGCCAGCCGCGAGCGCAAGCAGACATTCGCGTCGATGTTCGGCTTCGGCATCGCCTACGCCGTGGCCTCGATGGGCTGCACCATCCCGTTCCTCATCGCCAACGTGTTCGGCGCGTTCACCACCAAGGGCTACGTGAGCGGCGTGATCAGCACCGCGCTCTACGGCGTGGGCATGGCACTGATGGTCACGGCGCTCACCGTCACCCTTGCGTTTGCGAGCGGCGGGTTGCTGCGAGTGCTGCGCGGCGCCCTGCGGCACATGGACCGCATCGCCTCGGTGTTCCTCATCGCCACGGGCATGTACCTCACCTGGTACTGGTACTCGTCGATCAGCGAGCGCGGCTCGGACGGGCTCACCGGCCGGGTGGAGGGCTGGCAGTCGTCGTTGCAGGACTCCCTGACCCGCATCGGGTTCCTGAAGCTGGCCGGCATCCTGGCCGTGCCCGTGCTGGTCGGCGTCGTGTACCTCTCCGCCACACGCTCGCGGCGCGATGCCCCGAAGTCCCGCGATGTCCCGGAGTCCCGCGAAGCCCCGGAGTCATGGGAGCGCGTCTAGTGCTGGCCGAGCTGTTGGCCAGCCCGGGGGTGCGCGAGGAGTGCGACCTGCGGTCGCGGTTCGGCTTCATGGCGTTCCACGGCGGGTCGCTGGAGGAGATGACCGACGTCATCGCCGCCGCCGCAGCCGAGCGCGCCGGCGCCAGCTACTACGCCGTGCTCCAGCCCGAGGACCTGCAGTGGCACATCCCCTCGCACAAGCTCAGCCCCGCAGACTCACCAACCATGCAGGCGTTCGTCGACCACGTGGATGTGGTGATCACCGTGCACGGCTTCGGGCGCCAGCAACTGTTCACCTCGCTGCTGCTCGGTGGCCGCAACCGCGACCTCGCTGCGCACGTGGCCCCATTCCTTCGTGAGCGCCTGCCGGCCTACGACATCTGCACCGACCTGGATTCGATTCCGGCGGACCTGCGCGGCCAGCACCTCGCCAACCCGGTCAACCTGCCCCGCGGACAGGGCGTGCAGATCGAGCTGCCGCCGCGTGTGCGCGGCTCAAGCCCGCTGTGGTGGGACTGGGAGGGTCCCGGATACACACCGCACACCGAGGCGCTGATCGACGGCCTCGCCGCCGCAGCAGCCACCTGGCAGCTCTCGGCCTTCTGATTTCGCGTTGCGTTGCGTTGCGTTGCGTCACGTCCCGTTGCGCCAGGCGACGTCACG
>JAYTSB010000486.1:0-2818 GCA_043745825.1 Actinomycetota bacterium
TCACCCCGACGATCTTGTCGAACACGTCGGGATCTTCCTCGTGGCTCCACGCGAAGTGGCCGATGCCGGCGATGTTCAACAGCGTGTCCACGCCGCCGAGCGCGCTGACGGCGGCATCCACGGTGTCCCGCACCGCAGCGGAGCTGCTGACGTCACACGCGAACGCATGCGCCGTGCCTCCCGTCGCGGCGATCTCCGCAACAGTGTCATCGGCGCCCTTGACATCGACGCACGCGACGGCTGCGCCCTCGCCGGCGAACAACAGCGCCGATGCCTTGCCGATGCCGCTGCCGGCGCCCGTGATGATGGCCTTGCGGCCGGTGAAGCGGTTCATGCTGTTCCTCCGTATGTTGCGCGTAGATCTTTCTTGAGCACCTTGCCGGTGGGGTTGCGCGGCAGGGTGGTGACGATTTCGAGCTGCTCGGGGATCTTGTACACCGACAGCTGGTGGTCCTTGAGGTACGAGACCATCTCGCCCAGCGTCAAACTGCGTCCCTCGCGCAGCACGACGACGGCGCATGCGCGCTCGCCGCTGTGTTCGTCGAGCAAGCCGATGACGGCCGCATCGGCGATCGCCGGATGACCGTGCAGGAGGTCTTCGATCTCCTTGGCGGAGATGTTCTCGCCCTTGCGGATGATGATGTCCTTCAGTCGGCCGGTGATGCTGATCCAGCCGCCCTGGTCGCGCACGCCGAGGTCGCCGGTGCGGAACCAGCCGTCTTCGTCGAAGGCGTCCGCATCGAGCGTGGAGTCCAGGTAGCCGAGGCAGACCTGCGGCCCCTTGAGGCGCAGCTCGCCCTCCTCGTGCGGGCCGCACTCGTGACCGTCGAGCACGATGCGGATCCGCACATCGGGGCAGGCCCGCCCGTCGGTCTCCGCTTTCTTCACATCGGGATCGTCGACGTGCACCATCGTGTTGATCGGCGACTCCGTCATGCCCCAGCCGCCGATGAGTGGAGCACCCATCTCGGCCATCATCTCGGCGTGCAGCGTCTTGGGCTTCGGCGCGCCGCCACCGTTGAAGATGCGCACCGCCGGCATCAACTGCTCACCAACGGGAAGGGCGCGCTGCGCGTTGAGGTAGGTCTGCCAGAACACCGTGCCCGCCCCGGCACAGGTGACGCCGCGCTCGCCGAGCCAGCGCGGTGTCTCCGCGGGATTGAACGTCTCCACCATCAGCAGCTCCACGCCGGTCTCCATTGCGTTGAACAGCCAGATCAGGCCACCGACGTGGGTGATCGGGAAGACCACTGCGGCGCGGTCCTGCGGACCGACCTGCATGCTCCACTGCATCCCCGCGTTGGACGCCGACATGCTGTGGTCGCTGTGCTTGGCACCCTTCGGATCAGCGGTGGTGCCGGAGGAATAGAACAGCCACCGGGTTTCGTCGAAGGCGGGCACGAATGGCGCCAGCATGCTCGGGTCGCCTTCCGGGAGATCGGGATCGGCCACCAGAATCTCCACGTCCAGACCTGCGGTGGCTTCGCGCGCCATCGGCTCGTAGTCGAAGCCCCGAAACGTGCCCGGCACCACGAGCAGCCGGCACTGGCTCTGGCGGGCGATGAACGACACCTCTCGGGTGCGGTAGATCGGCAGGATCGGATTCTGGATCGCGCCGAGGCGGGCCAGCGCGGCGGCAAGGACCATCGCCTCGAATCGCGAGGGCAGGATCCACGACACGTGGCTGCCCGGGCCGATGCCACGCGCGGCGAGGCCGGCGGCCACACGCTCGCTCCAGGCCCGATACTCGCCGAAGGTCAATGTGCGGTCACGCTCGTCGATCGCCATCCGCTTGTCGGGCGTGGCCTCGGCGCGCTCGACGATCAGTTCCCAGAGACCCTTGCCGCCTGTATCGATGTAACCGGTATCGATGTAGCTCGTATCGATGTGACCGGGGTCGTTCAGCGAGTCCATGATGCTGCCTCCTGGAGAGCGCGTGGTTGCAGGGCGAGCTTGTCCACCTTGCCGATGCTGGTCAACGGCAGCTCGGTGACCAGGACCAGTCGGTCCGGCGTCTTGTACGCGGCGAGGTGCGCGCGCACGAACGACTGCAGCTCATCGAGGGTGGGCTCGGCGCCGATAGTCGGAACGACGAAGAGCACGCCGATCTCGCCGAGGCGGTCGTCGGCGGGCACACCCAGCACCGCCGACGCGACAACACCGGGATGGGCCCCGAGGCAGTTCTCGATCTCGATCGGGTACACGTTGTTGCCACCGCGGATGTACATCTCCGTGCTGCGCCCCACCAGGCGGAGGTTGCCGTCGTCGCCGAACCAGCCGAGATCGCCGGTGTGCAGCCAGCCGTCGCGGTCGATGGCTTCAGCGGTTCGGGCAGGGTCGTTCCAGTAGCCGCGCATGGTGGCGCGCCCACGGATGCAGACGGTGCCGACGTGATCCGGTCCCGTGGCGCTCACCGGGGAACCGGAGTCGTCGAGCAACTGCACCCGGACGTCGCCGTTGGGGCGGCCGACCGTCGTGCAGATGACCTCGACGGAGTCGTCGAGCCGGGTGCCCGTGGCCACGCAGGATTCGGTGCTGGCGTAGCGGACCACGACGGGGCAGCCCAGCTTGGTGCGCATCTCCGTGACCAGCTCCGGCGGGACCCGCGCCGCGCCGATGCCGGCGAGGCGCAGGCTGGACACGTCCGTGGTTGCGAAGTCGGGATGATCGAACAGCAACCGGTACTGGGTGGGCACGCCCTGGCAGACCGTGACGCGCTCGTGGCCGATCAATGCCAGTGCGCCGGCAGCGGTCCACGGTGTGGGCACGATGACGGTGGTGATCACGTGCTGGAGTTCGTCCCACACGCGGGTCATCG
>JAYTSB010000487.1:0-4053 GCA_043745825.1 Actinomycetota bacterium
CGTAGCGCCAAACCGGTGCTTCGAAGCGGTGCTCCATCGGCGCCGACCGTAGCAGCGGTCGATGACCGCAACTCCGTCGACGTGCGACCGACCTCCTGGCGACTGAGACCGATGTCCCTCCAGAGGGACTCTGCTCTCACCGCACAGCACAGTTCGTCACCTGCTCCAGCGCTCGTGCTCCCGCAGGACCTCACTTCGACTTGGCAGGAAGCTTGATCTGTTGCCCGGCGACGATGAGGTGGTTGCTTCCGTCCGTCCACCCGTTGACCTGCACGATGCCGTCAACTGTGGTCCCGGTCTTGGCGGCGATGCCAGCCAGGTAGTCACCGGCGACGACGGTGTAGAGACCGCCGGGGCCGGGGGCGATGGTGGTCGACGGCGACGTTGCACCCTTCACCGTGGTGGTGGTTGGGCTGCCGCTGGTGGTGCTCGCGTCCGAGGTCGCCGGCGTGCACGGCAACTTCACCACGGTGCCCGGGTAGATGGCGTGGGCGATCCCGTCGGACCAGGCGTTGTAGTCGGCCACGGCCTGCGGCGTGATCGCGCACTTCCGGCCGATGCCCGACACCGTGTCCTTGGCCATCACCGTGTACGTGCCCGGTGTGCTGTTCGGCGCGGCCGCCGCGGTGGTCGTGGTGGTCGTTCCGGACGCGGGGACGGTGGCGGGTGGCACCGTGGTGGCGAGCGTGGCCAGCGTGACCGCGGGCGCGGCGGCCACCGTGTCGACGCTGGACGTCGGCACCGCCGTGACGGCAGCGACCGTGGGCACCGGCAACGCCAGCGGCGCCAACGTGTCGGCAGTCTTCGGCGTGGCCGAGGGTACGCACGCGGCCAGGCTCATCACGGCGAGGACGGCGGCCGCACCAAGCACCGAAGATCGAAGTGTGCGCATGGGTGGTTCCTTTATCAGAGCGAACGCATCACTGCGCCTTCCACCCGCTGCACACACCCTACGTCGCACGCGCAGCGCCGCACCGTCAGGGGCTGCAGGCGGGCGCCGCCAGCCCAAGCTGAACGGGCCCTGAACGGCGGTGGACAAGCGGTGAACAGGTGACCAACATCGGTCGATTCCCACCCGTCGCGCGCGAGTTCACGAATACGTTCAAACGAACTGAAGCGAATCTTGTGGAAAGGGAACACTCCTCATGCGCACCAAGTTCTCCCGTGTTATAGCCATCACGCTCGCCATCACCGCCGTCGGGGCGATGGCGCAGGACGTCTCGGCACTACCAGCCGGATCGGCGGCAACCACCGGCCTGACGTTGAACACCCCCTCGGGCACGGCAACGAGCACCTTCTCGCTCTCGCTCGCCTCGAACGGCCAGTCACTCGCCAACGGCACCAATACGTGCCCAGGCGACACGACCACGAACCCTGCGTATCGCTGGGCGACATACATGGTCCCGAAGGCGGCCGATCCAGCGGTCCTGACGTACAACACGACCGGCCCGATCCTCGTGGGGCCGAACACCTTCGTCCAGCCTCTGTTCAGCGACTCCGGTGCATCACAGGTGAACAAGCCACCCGGATTGAACGACGGTCTGATCACCCCGATCCCTTCGTTCAGCTTCAACCCGCTCAGCGTCAACGGCGCAGTCGTGCCGAACGGCGTCTACAAGATCGGCTTCGCCTGTTACACCGCGGGAGCGACGGCCAAGTTCTGGCAGACGCCGATCACCGTCTCGGGTTCGGTCACATCGGCAGGAACGACCACGTTCAACTGGGTGGCCGGTGACATCCCGGCTGCACCTGTTCTCGCGTCACCGTTGACCGCCGGCAACGGCACCCTCGCCGGCACGTTCACACCCACCGCTTCGACACCCGCGACCACCGGCTACACCGTGACCGCCGTCCCCACCGCCGGCGCAACCGTGAACCTGTCCCTCGCCGGCGGCGCAACCAACTTCACGTTCACCGGCCTGACCAACGGTACCCAATACGCAGTCAGCATCACCGCGACCAACTCACTCGGCACCAGCGGCGCATCCAATACCGTCAACGGCACGCCCGGAACCGTCCCGGCAGCGCCTGTGCTGGCGTCACCGTTGACCGCCGGCAACGGCACCCTCGCCGGCACGTT
Organism: Actinomycetota bacterium; assembly: GCA_043745825.1. Classification (GTDB taxonomy): domain Bacteria; phylum Actinomycetota; class Acidimicrobiia; order Acidimicrobiales; family Ilumatobacteraceae; genus WLMZ01. The sequence goes on from JAYTSB010000487.1 coordinate 2,081, forward strand.
CACACCCACCGCTTCGACACCCGCAACCACTGGCTACACCGTGACCGCCGTCCCCACCGCCGGCGCAACCGTCAACCTGTCCCTCGCCGCTGGCGCGACAAACTTCAACCTGACCGGCTTGACCAATGGCACCCAATACGCAGTCACCGTGACGGCGACCAACTCCATCGGATCGAGCGCGAGCTCCAACCTCGTCAACGGCACCCCCGTCGACCCTGTGGCCCCCGGCACCATCCCCGCCGCACCGGCACTGGCGTCGCCGTTGACTGCCGGCAACGGCACCCTCGCCGGCGCGTTCATCCACGCCGCCTCGTCGCCTGCAACCACTGGTTACACCGTCACCGCCGTCCCCACCTCAGGTGGAGCCGTCAACCTCTCCCTGTCCGCCGGTGCCACCAACTTCGTGTTCACCGGGCTCCTCAACGGCACGCAGTACGCCGTCTCCGTGACTGCGACCAACTCGCTAGGCACGAGCGCGTCGTCCAACACCGTCAACGGAACACCGCTGCGACCGCCCTTCGTCGGATTCGCGCCGAGCCGCCTGCTCGACACCCGGACGGGCTTCTCCACGGTGGACAACCAGTTCGCCGGCATCGGCTTGCGCGCTGCTGACTCGGTTACCCAGCTCGCTGTTGCGGGGCGGGCAGGCGTTCCGGCCGACGCCTCTGCCGTCGTGTTGAACGTGACCGCAACGAGCCCCACCGGCGCCGGCTACGTCACGGTCTTCCCGTGCGGCAGCGACCGACCGACTGCCTCCAGCCTCAACTACGTTGCCGGGGCAACCGTGCCCAACGCCGTGATCTCCAAGCTCGGCACAAACGGCACGATCTGCCTCTACACCCAGGCTGCCACGCACCTGATCGTCGACATCAACGGCTTCTTCCCGAATGGTGCCGCCTTCTCGGCGCTCAACCCGGCCCGCCTGCTCGAGACCCGGAGCGGTCTGTCGACGATCGACGGTCAGAGCAACGGGATCGGCGCCCGTGCCGCTGACAGCGTCACCGAGCTCCAGGTCACCGGCCGGGCCGGTGTGCCTGCCGATGCCGGTGCCGCCGTGCTCAACGTCACGGTCACCGAGGCCCAGGGCGCCGGCTACGTGACGGTGTTCCCCTGCGGCAGCACCAGGCCGAACGCCTCGAGCCTCAACTACGTGGCGGGCTCGACCGTGGCGAACGCGGTCATCTCCAAGATCGGTGCGGGAGGCAAAGTGTGCCTGTACACCCAGGCCGGCACGCACATGATCGTGGACATCAACGGCTACCTGCCAGGCAACGGCGGCTTTACAGCACTCGACCCCGCTCGTGTCCTGGAGAGCCGTCCGGGCCTGTCGACGGTGGACGGCATCGCCAACGGGATCGGCGTTCGTCCGGCCGACTCGATCACCGAGGTCCAGATCGCCGGTCGCGCCGGCGTGCCGGCCGACGCCTCGTCTGCCGAACTGAACGTCACCGTCGTCGGGCCGGCTGGGGCGGGATTCGTGACGGTGTTCCCCTGCGGGGGCGAACGCCCGAACTCGTCCAACCTCAACTACACGCCAGGCACCACCGTGGCCAACGCATCGATCACCAAGATCGGTACCGGCGGCAAGATCTGCTTCTACACCCAGGCTGCCGCTGACCTGATCGTGGACGTGAACGGCTACTTCGCCTCGTAGCAGCAGCCGACACGAGAGTCAGGCTGGTTGGGAGCGGGCACACGTCAGCGACGTGTGCCCGCTCCGAAGTGTGAGGGCCCATCCCCAGCGGTCGGACCGATCCGATCAGTCGTGAGTCGGCTGTCGTTGGTAGTCCCCGGGCGTGCGGAAGTCACCGCGCCAGGCGATGCGAGCGACGTCGACCGACGACGTCTGAACGGCTGTTCCGTCGGGCTGCAGCAGATACACCTCGTCGCCGGCTCGAGGGGCACACCCGGTGTTCGTGGCGGCAGCGGTGATCCGACCGCGCTCGTCCACACGGAGCAGCGCAACGGCAGGG
>JAYTSB010000488.1:0-6025 GCA_043745825.1 Actinomycetota bacterium
CGGTCGGTGAGTGCACGCTCCTCACGGCGATGGCGACGCAGCACGCCGACGCCGAAGATCACGGCCAGGATTGCGGCGACTGCGGCCAGCACGCACAAGAAGGGCACCCAGCCCACGAGGAACGAGCTCAGGGCGAGGATGAACGCAGCCTTGGCCCTGCCCGTGCCGCTGCTCTCGTGGAAGGGCACGCCTGCGAACGGACGCAGCGCCGGCGCCGTGGTCGCGGTGCGCAGCGGATCGAGGAAGCGGTTGCCGTCGACTGAGACATCACCCGTCCACGACACGCCGTTGTGGTAGCGGAACTCGAACCGACCGGTGGGGTCCGGGTACCAGTCGGCTCGATGCGACGACGCTCCCGGATCCACGGCCTTGGACGCTACCGGGCCGATGGTCCCGGACCGGCGCCGTTAGCGTGTAGGTGATGGAGATCGTGCTGGTGCGACACGGCGAGCCCGAATGGGTGATCGACGGGCTGAACATCGATCACCCCTGCCTGACCGAGCGCGGCCGACGCCAGGCTGCGCGGATGGCCGACGCCCTGGCGGGCGAACACTTTGACGAGATCCTGGTGTCACCGCTGGAGCGAGCGCGTGAGACCGCCGCCCCGCTCTATCTCCGCCAGGGCCGGGATGAGGCCGTCGATCCTTGGTTGAGCGAGATTCGCAGCCCGGTATGGCAGGGCACGCCGCGCGAGAAGGCCGACGTTGCCTTTGCCGAAGAGCGGCGCAAGCCCTCGCACGAGCGTTGGCACGGGCTTGCCGAACTGGGGGGCGAGCCGAATCGGGACTTCATCGCGCGCATCCGCGCCGGCTGCGAGCAGTTCCTTGCGGACCGCGGGGTGCAGGCTTTGCCCGGTGAACTGCCCGTGTGGCGGGTCGATGTGCCGGACATGCGCATCTGCCTGGTGGCCCACGCCGGCACGAACTCGGCAGTGATCAGCTACCTGCTCGGCCTGCAGCCCACGCCGTGGGAGTGGGACCGGTTCGTCCTCGGTCACGCCTCCATCACGCGGTTGGAGACACTGCAGCTCGGTGACGGGTTCACGTTCGCCCTCACCCGCCTGGCCGATGTCGAGCACCTTGCGTCGCGGGACCGCACCCGCTGACCTGTCGCGATACCGTTCGGCGATGGTCGATCCCGATGCCCTTGCGCAGTACTCGTTCCAGGTGTTCTCCAAGCTGGAGGGCGCCGTCACGTCGGGGATGATCCACCTCGGCGATCGCCTCGGGCTGTATGCGGCGATGCGTTCCGCCGGTGAACCGCTCAGCACCGATGAGCTCGCCGAAGCCACCGGGTTGCACGAGCGGTGGGTGCGTGAATGGGCGTTCAACCAGGCTGCGGCGCGGTTGATCACCGTCGACGACCAGGAGCGGTTCTCGCTCACCGAGGAAGCCGCCGCAGTGCTCGCCACGCCGGAGCATCCGGCCTACGGGATGGGCATGTTCCATCGGCTGCCGCAGACGATGAAGACGCTCGACGACATGCCGCACAGCTTCCGCACCGGCATCGGTCACGACTACGACAGCCACGGTTGCGAGGGTGCTGTCGGCATCGAGCGAAGCTTCGAGCCGTGGAACAATGCGTTCTTGATCCCGGTGGTCTTGCCCGCGCTGGAGGGCGTCCTGCAGCGTCTCGAGGCGGGCATCCAGGTCATCGATGTCGGCTGCGGCGCCGGGGGAGCGGTGCTGTTGATGGCTGAGACATTCCAGCGGAGCCGCTTCACGGGCTATGACATCTCCCAGTACGCGCTCGACCGCGCCGCCACCAAGCTGCAGGCGAGCGGCGCTCGCAACGCAACGTTCGCCGATCCGCGGCAGTCTCCGCTGCCGGCCGACCATTCGGTGGACCTCATCACCACCTTCGACTGCATCCACGACATGACGCATCCGCAGCAGATGATGGAATCATTGCGCGCCGCCATCGCCCCGGACGGTACGTGGCTGCTCGTGGACATCAAGGCCCAGGACACCTTCGCCGACAACATGCGCAAGAATCCGATGGCGTCGCTGATGTACGGCATCAGCGTTCTGTCGTGCATGTCATCGGCGATGTCGGCGCCCGATGGAGAGGGCCTCGGCACGCTCGGACTCAGCGAGAACACCGCCCGGCGGATGGCCGCCGAAGCGGGATTCACCCGGTTTCGGCGTTTGGGGATCGAGAACTCCGTGAATGCGTTCTACGAGATCAGGCCGTAGCCCGCACAGTTTCAGCGGTCTCCAGCCGGCGCTCGGCGAACTGCCAACCGTCGCGTCCACGGATGTAGCGGTCGTGGTAGGTGCCGAGCACGGACGCCGTGCTGCCGTCGCTGTGTTGCAGGCGCTCCTGGATGATGATGCGCCCACTGCCCTCGCCGAGAGCTTCGTCGATCTCGAACACCGCGAGCGGCTCCACGTGCACGACCCATGACACCAGATTGGCGCCTTTCGCGAATGCGGCGGCGATGTTGGCGCGCCCGCTCACCGGCTTGCGCTGCCCGTCGTCCCAGTTCGCGTCGTTGGTCCACAACGACGCGAACGCATCGACGTCGAATCGGTTGACCGCGTCGCAAAAGCCGGTGAGCAGCTGGCGCAGGGCGAGATCGGACACCACCGACAGCGGGCGAGCGGCCGGCGTCGGGGGGCGCTGGGCGATGTCGAATTCGTGCACGTCGGCGCCCACTTCGGCAGCGGCCAGCCAACGCACGTGGTCGATGAAGTCGTCGCGGGTGAGCAGGTCGTCGTGTGCCGCGAACTGGATCGCCAAGCCGTCGATCAGCCCGGTGAGGCGGAGCGCGCTGGCGGCCGGGTTGGCGCAACGGAACTCGCCGGACGCCACACCCGCGGCGAGCACGCGCTCCAGCAGGGCCGCGGACTGCTCGTCGAGCTCCTGGCTGATCTTCTTCATCAGCGGGTTCCGCAGCGCCTCGCCCCACGCATCGATCCACAGCATCCACTCGACATCGTCGCTGCCCTCTGGGACGTAGCTCTGGATGGCCCGGTCGAGCTGGGCGAGCGCCGTTGGTGCGGTTTCGATCTCCGCATCGAGGGCAGCAAGGTCCTTGCGGGCGTAGAAGAGAAACGCCTCGGCGAGCAGCTGCTCCTTCGAGTCGTAGTGGTAGTGGATCAGGCTGGTGGAAACGCTGAGCCGCTTGGCGACATCGGCGATGCGAGTGGCCGCGAATCCTCGCTCGATGACGACCTCGCAGGTGGTCTCGAGGATCTCCTGGCGACGTTCTTCGACGGTCTGCTTCTTCACTGCGCCGAACGCTACAAGCGCTGGTAACCACTGCGTGGGTTTCTCCGCAGGCGATCGAGAAGGGCCGCACCGGTAGCGTTCGGCCGATGACCGCGCCGCGCCTCACGTCCCTGTCCAGATCACTGGCCGGCCAGCGGGTGATCGTCACCGGGGCGGCCTCCGGGATGGGACGGGCCACCGCCCACCTGTTCGCCGATGAGGGTGCTCGCGTGGCGGTGGCGGACCTCGATGCCGATCGTGTGCAGGCCGTCGTCGACGAGATCCTTGCGGTGCACGGTGCTGGGGCCGCTGCCGGATTCGTCGCCGATGTCGGCAACCACGAAGCCCTGAAGGCGTTGGTCGGCGGCGTCACCTCACAGTTCGGCGGGATCGACGTGCTGATCAACAACGCGGGCGTGTCGCTGATCAACTCGGCGTTCCAGGACGAGGACTCGTTCGAGTTCAACTGGGCCACAACGCTCGACATCAACCTCACGGCTCACGCTCGTTTGATCCGGCTCTGCCTGCCGTCGCTGCAGAATGCTTCCGGCGGCGGACGCATCGTCAACATCGCGTCCACCGAGTCCATCGTCACCACGGCCGGACTCGCTGCCTACGCTGCCACGAAAGCGGGAGTCGTAGGCCTGACCAAGAGCTTTGCGGTCGAGCTCGGCCGCCACGGCATCACCGTGAACTGCATCTGTCCCGGTCCGATCAACACGGGCATGACCGCCGGCATCGACGAGGTCGCCAAAACCATCTACGCCAAGCGGCGGGTACCGCTGCGTCGCTACGGCGACCCGGAAGAGGTGGCCCACATGACCCTGAACCTCTGCCTGCCGTCGTCCAGCTTCGTCAACGGCGCAATCATCCCCGTGGACGGAGGGATGACGATCCGGCACACCTGACCCGGCACACCTGACCCGGCCCTCAGGCTGGCTGATAGCCGTCGAGGATGCCGTGCAGACCGCTCGGGTGCTCGCCGACGCAGAGGAGCTCCAGGATGCCGGTGCCCTCCGCAGTGCGGCCGGTGGAATCGCGATACGTGGCCCGGCACAGGGTTTGCACGTGCACGTTCTCGCGGGTGATCGGGTCGGCGACGGGCAGCACCAGCCGCTGGCCACCCACGGCCGATTCGCCCCGCCAGTTGCCATGGTTCCACTCCGGATGCCCGTAGCCGATGCCGTTCATCTGGAAGTTGAACAGCGGGTCGAGGTGCACGGTGGCGGTGCGCCCGTCCCACGCGACGAGGTCGTACTCGAACGCAGCGGCGTAGCGAGTGCCCGGCTGCCAGGTGATGCGGTAGTCGACCGTGCGCATCATCTCACCGGCCCGCCTGTGCTCGGCGATCGCCCCGACCTCGTGCCAGCGGCGGCCGTCGCCGTACTCGTTGACATCGAAGTGGGTGGCGAACCCAGGGAAGTTCACGGGAGCCCACAGCCAGAAGAACTGCGGCATCGCCACCGGCGCACCCGTGGGTGCAGGTTCGCCGACCGGGCGTACGCCCCACGAACGGTCGCGCGAGCCCGTCACCGACACGCCGTCGAGATCGATGCGCACACCGTCGAGCTCGATCCAACCGGTCCAGCTGCCGAACTGGGTGAGGCGGGTGTAATCGAACAGCGTTCGCACACCGACGCGCTGGAAGAAGTGGGGCTCCTCGATCGCTTCCGAGTCGGCGGTGAAGGTGAGCTCCGCGCGCAACCCCTGCTCGGTCGCGTCGACGTGCAGGCGCAGGACGCGCAACGGTTGGACCACCTCCACGCGCAGCGGTCCGACCGTGGTGGCGTCGCGGCGGTCCTGTGGAGCCCTCCCGGACGCGAAGACGCTGACCTGCTGGCCGTCGTGCACCACGCTGAACGCGCTGTCCACCACGTGCCGATTTGGGTAGAGCCCCATCGCCAGAGCGAAGTACAGCGATCCGTCGGCCGTGTAGCCATTGAAGAAGTACCGGTCGTAGTGGTTGAGGTCCGGCGTGGCGGAGTGGGCGACGGGAACACACGCCTGGTGGATCGGGAAGTCGTCGAAGCTGGTGAGCACGCCCGGATCGTACGGTGGTGACGGGAGCCACACGGGATCGGGGCGCGCACCGAGCGGCTGCTTGCGGCGCCGGGCCTCTACGCTTTGCGGTGATGAGCCCGGCCACATACCGCAGGATCACGGTTGCCGCACTCGTGGCCGTCTGTCTCATCGTCGTGACCGGGGCTTCGGTTCGCCTCACCGGATCCGGGCTCGGCTGTGCCGACTGGCCGAACTGCAACGACTCGAAGTTCATCGACGTGTCAACCACCCACGGCGCCGTCGAACAGGTCAACCGGCTGTTCACGGGCCTCGTCATGGTGGCGGTCATCGCCGCCGTGCTCGGCGCGGTCCGCCGCCGCCCGCGCCGCCGCGACCTCACCCGCTTGGCGATTCTGATCGCTCTCGGCGTGCCGATGCAGGGCGTGGTCGGGGCGATCGTCGTGCTCACCGATCTCAACCCGTTCGCCAACCAGCAGCACTTCCTGCTGTCGATGGTGCTCGTCGCCCTCGCCACCGTCCTCGTGGTTCGCGCCGGTCAGCCTGACGAGGGCGAGCGCACGCCGGCGGTCACCCGGCCAACGCTGCTGCACATCCGTGCCATCACCGCGCTGACCGGGCTCGCGCTGGTCAGCGGTACGTTCGTCACCGGGTCGGGTCCGCACGCCGGCGACGAGACGGCCAAGCGCTTTGCAGTGGCCATTTCCAGCATGGCTCGCGTGCACAGCATCGCGGTGCTCGCCACCGTCGGCGTGGCCATCGGACTGCTCTGGCGCCTGCGCACACGACACGC
>JAYTSB010000489.1:0-2223 GCA_043745825.1 Actinomycetota bacterium
CCGACGAGATCAACCGCGCCCCGGCCAAGGTGCAGTCGGCGTTGCTGGAGGTCATGGCCGAGCAACAGGTCACCATCGGTGGCGTCACCCACCCGGTGCCGACGCCGTTCTTCGTGGTGGCTACCCAGAACCCGATCGAGAGCGAGGGCGTCTACCAGCTGCCCGATGCACAGCGCGACCGATTCATGATGAAGATCCTGCTCACTCATCCCACGCCCGACGAAGAGATGGTCATCCTCGATCGGATGACGGTCAACCCGCCTCAGCCGGAGCAGATCATCGATCTCGCCGAGCTGCAGCACCTGCAGGCTGTGTCCGACGCCGTGTTCATCGATCGCAGTGTGCAGCAGTACGCCGTCGATCTCGTCCAGGCCACACGCAACCCGGACCGCGCCGGCATGCCCGACCTGACCTCGATGGTGGCACTCGGCGCGAGCCCGCGTGCCTCCATCGCCCTCGTACGTGGCGCAAAGTCGCTGGCGCTGCTGCGGGGCCGCAGCTACGCCACGCCGCAGGACGTGTTCGACCTCGCCCCGGAAGTCCTGCGCCATCGCTTGGTGCTGACCTATGACGCACTCGCCCGCGACATCACCGTGGAGCACATCCTGCATCGACTGCTGAGCACCGTGCCCGCCACCAGAGTCTCACCACGCACCCCGGTGCCCTCGGTGCGCTCCGTTTTCGAGAGCTGAACGTGAGCTCCTTCGATCCCCTGACACCCGCACCGGTGGCGTGGCCGAGCGGGCCGCCCACCGACGCGCTCGCCGAGATGCTGCGCACGCTCGAACTCACTGTGACGCGCAAGCTCGACGGCTTCCTGCACGGTCAGTATCAGGGCATCACCCCGGGACAGGGCACCGAGATCGGCGAGAGCCGGATGTATCAGGTGGGCGACGACGTACGGCGCATCGACTGGAACGTCACGGCGCGCACGCGAGAGCTGTTCGTGCGTGATCAAATCGCCGATCGCGACCTCGAGGGCTGGCTCGTGGTGGACGTCTCGGCCCCGATGCGCTTCACCACCGTCGGACCCCAAAAGGCATCGCTGGCCCTCGGCGCGGCCGCATCGATCGGGTTCCTCACGGCACGGAACCAAAACCGACTCGGCGCAGTGCTCGTGGCCGGGCGCGAGCTGAAGACGTTTCCGCCGCGCCCTGGCCGCCCGCAGGTGCGGGCGATACTGCACGCCATTGGCATGCCACCCGACGTGAACGGGCAGGGTGCTGCGGCTCTCGCCGGCGCGCTGCAGCGCGTGGGGGCCGTGTCCCGTCGGCGCGGATTCGTCACCGTGATCAGCGATTTCCTTTCCCCGCAGGCCGAGCCCGCTGGCTGGCAACGCGCCCTCGGCGCGCTCGCCGTGCGCAACGACGTGCTGTGCGTGGAGGTGCTGGATCCCCGCGAGCTGGACCTGCCCGCCGTTGGTTACGTCGCCCTGTCGGACCCGGCCACAGGGCGGGTGCGCGAGGTGCAGATGACGGAGTCGCTCCGGCGACGCTATGGAGAGGCGGCGGAGGGTCAACGCGCCGCCATCCGTGATGCCATCCGCCGCGCCGGTGCCGACCACCTGTTGCTCCGCACGGACCAGGACTGGGTGCACGCGCTGATCCAACACGTCCGCCGACGCAAGGTGCAGGTGGCCGGCGTGGGTGGAGGGATGCGCCGATGATCGACGTCTCGTTGCTGACCGCGTCAATCCCTGCCGTGTCGGTTCCTGCCGTGTCGTTTCTTGCGGAGGGTCGCCTGTGGCTGCTGCTGATCGTCGTGGCGATGGGGGGCCTCTATGCGGCCAGCCAGGTTGCCCGCCGCAAGCACGTCGTGTCGTTCACGAACGTGGACTTGCTCGACTCCCTCGCGCCGAAGCGCCCCGGCTGGCGGCGACACGTGGTGGCCGCCTGTTACCTCGCCGCTGCGGTCTTCGGCGTGGTCGCGATCGCCCGCCCGGTTGAGCGCCGCCTCGAGCAGACCGAGTCGGGCGGCCGCATCGTGCTCGTATTCGACGTGTCGCTCAGCATGGAGGCCACCGACGTCAACCCGAATCGGCTCGACGCGGCAAAGCAGGCGGGCGAGGACTTCGTCGATCAGGTCGACGACAACATCGAGGTCGGTCTGATCTCGTTCAACGGCACGGTGAACGTGCGGCTGACACCGACGCTCGACCATCGGGCCGTGAAGCAGGCCATCCAGAAACTGGAGCTCGGGGAGGGCACCGCCATCGGCGATGCC
>JAYTSB010000490.1:0-2085 GCA_043745825.1 Actinomycetota bacterium
GGTCGCTGACCGCCGCCAGTCCGAGCGGGTCCGAGCGGCGGCCCGGCCAGTAGCCTCGGTCACATGCCCGAAGCGTTCATCGTCGATGCCGTCCGTACCCCTGTTGGCCGCCGCGGCGGCGCACTGAGCACCGTGCACCCCGCCGACCTCGGTGCGCACAGCATCAAGGCGCTGATGGATCGCACCGGCGTCGATCCCGACGCGGTCGACGACGTCATCTTCGGCAACGTGGACTCCATTGGACCCCAGGCCGGCTGCATCGCCCGCACTGCATGGCTCACCGCCGGCCTACCCGAGCATGTGCCCGGCACCACCATCGATCGTCAGTGCGGCTCGGCCCAACAGGCCGTGCACTTCGCTGCCCAGGCCGTGATGAGCGGCACCATGGACCTCGTCGTGGCCGGCGGTGTGCAGAACATGAGCATGATCCCGATCTCGTCCGCAATGACGGCCGGCCAGGCGCTCGGCTTCGACGATCCGTTCACGGGCTCACCGGGCTGGACGACTCGCTACGGCACCGGGCAGGTCGATCAGTTCATCGGCGCCGAGATGATGGTGACGAAGTGGAACCTCTCTCGCGAGGAGATGGAGGAGTTCGCCGTCGAGTCACACACGCGTGCGCTGCGCGCCCGGGCCGAGGGTCGCTTCGACGGCCAGATCGCGCCGCTCAACGGTCTCGATTTCGACGAGGGCCCGCGCGAACCGAACTGGGAGAAGATCCGCTCGCTGAAGACCCTGATGCCGGACGGCAAGCTGACCGCAGCGTGCGCGAGCCAGATCAGCGACGCCTCGGCTGCGCTGCTGATCGCCGGCGAGCAGGCCGTCAAGGACCACGGTCTCACGCCGCGGGCGCGCATCCACCACATCAGTGTGATGGCCGACGACCCGATCATGATGCTGTCGGCGCCCATCCCCGCCACCCTGCGGGCGCTGCAGCGCACCGGACTCACGCCCGACGAAATCGACCTGGTCGAGATCAACGAGGCGTTCGCCCCCGTGGTGATGGCCTGGATGCGCGAGACCGGTTTCGATCACGCCAAGGTCAACGTGAACGGCGGCGCGATCGCCCTCGGCCACCCCCTCGGCGCTACCGGTGCACGGCTGATGACCACACTGCTGGCCGAGCTCGAGCGCACCGGTGGCCGCTACGGCCTGCAGACCATGTGCGAGGGCGGCGGCCAGGCCAACGTCACCATCATCGAGCGGTTGTAGCGCGAGTCGACGCCGATGACCATGGTCCGACCCGCCACGGATGACGATGTGACACGGCTGTGCCGGACCGCGATGCACGCGTTCGCCGACGACCCGGTGATGCGCTGGCTCTACCCGGACGACGACGAGTACTTCGCCGGCGACGGAATGGTGATGCGTGGCGCGATGCGCCAGTGGGTGGCACGCGGCACGACGTACACCACGGACGACGCCGTGGCCTTGGGGGCGTTCGTCGCTCCGGGACGCCCAGAGGCCGAGGTCCCTCCGGAGCCGGATGCCGCGCCGGTCGAGCACCCACCGGAACGCCTCGCCAAGTTCAGCGTGTTCGCCACGGTGCGTGCCGAGCACACCCCACCAGAACTTCACTGGTACCTGAACCTGCTCGCCACCCACCCGCACTGGCAGCGCCAGGGTTTGGGTGCGCTCGTGATGCAGCCGATCTTCGAGGTTTGTCACCGCGAGGGACTGCCACTGTTCCTCGAGACCGAGACGACGGCGAACGTCGCCTACTACGGGCACCACGGCTTCCGGGTGCGCAGCGAGTGGGACATGCCGCTCGATGGACCACACATGTGGGCCATGCTCCGCGAGCCCGAACGCTGACGACATGGCACGCCTGTTCCTGGCGGTAGGGCCACCGGAAGAGGTGACCGAGCAACTCATGTCACTGCCGCGCAAGGATCAGCCTGGCGTGCGATTCGTGCGGCCGGAGAACTGGCACATCACGTTGCGGTTCCTGGGCGAGGCCGACCCGGACGATGTGAGCGAACGTCTCGCTGGGATCCGTCTCGGGGCGACGACCGCGCGCCTCGGGCCCGGCGTCGACGTGATCCACGAGCGCGCCCTCGTGATCCCGGTGCATGGCCTGGACGC
>JAYTSB010000491.1:0-2352 GCA_043745825.1 Actinomycetota bacterium
CCCCACGGCTCGAGCGTGTCCACGACCCGGTCGATGTCGTTGCCGAGCACATTCAAGGCGGCGGTCATCGCGGCGTCAGTGGCGGCCTCGATCCGCTCGCGCTCGCGACGGCCGTTCTCGGTGAGACCGGATCCATCGAGGAGCCCGCGAGTCGCAAGGCAATCTTCGGCAGCACCGAGCTGGTCGTCTGTCCAACCTCGTCCGGCCGTGTGGGCGCGGGCCGGCAAACCCCAGTAGAGATCCGAGAGGAGGCCGATCTCGGTGGGGTCGAACCCCGCCGATGACCAGGCCTGGATGTGGGAGTCGCCGCGGAACTCACGCAACCGGTCCGCAGACCGCCACAGTCGGGCGATCGGTTCATCCGGCATCGCCTGGGCGCGTTGGCCGGCGAACAGTGCCCGACCGGACAGGGGCAGGTCATCGGCTGATCGGAGCAGCCGCTCTGTCACCCATGCCGCGCCAGCGGGTTCGGGGCCGATGATGCGGCGCAATTGCGCTGCTGCGCCGTCGAGACGTGCTGCCCACATCGTGGCGGCATCGGCGAGTTGGTGACCCTGCTCGGCGAGCGGGACGATCACGTCAGGATTGAACACGGCGAACGCAGCGGCGACCAGTTCGGGCACGACGTCACCCATCACCGCGCTCCGGCTGGTGAAGAACGCTGCCTTGTCGGGCAGCGCTGTCGCACCGACCATGCCTGGGCTCGGGGCGAATCCCAGGGCCACGTAGTTGGCGTGGCATTCCGGTGAGAACTGGGCCTGTCCGGCGATGGGCTCGAGCGCCGATGCGAGCAGACGGGCCGTCGGGAGCGGTTGGGTCATCAGCGCACGGTACCGCCTCGGGCGGCGACGGTCACCTGCCGATCCGTGAACCAGCCACCGGCCTCGCACCGCGGACAGCGTCAAGCACCGCGCCATAGGCGGACGGATCGACCGAGACATCCAGCAATGTCGGACCCGCCTTGGCAAACGACGCTCGCACTGCCCGGTCGTAGGCGTCGACATCGTTGACCCGTTCGCCGGGTACTCCGCACCCTCGTGCCACCGCAGCGAAGTCGACCGGACGGTACGTGACGGCGGCCGCGCCGCCGTGCCCTTCTGGTTGCTGCTTGGCGGCGATCAAGCTGAGCGTGGAGTCGTTGAAAACCACCACCGTGATCGACAGATGCAGGCGGGCGACCGTTTCGAGTTCGCCCAAGGCCATCCCGATGCCACCGTCGCCGGTGAAGCACACCACGCGCCGTTCGGGGTGAACGAGCGCCGCTGCGATCGCAGCCGGCAAGGCGAAGCCCATGGTGGCCAGGCCACTGGAGATCAACAGCTCACCGGGGGCATGTGCCGACCACAAAGGCATCACCACCAACATGTGCGCGCCCGCGTCCACCGTGGCGATGGTGCCAGCGGCGGCAGCTCGGTTCGCCACGTCCACCACCTGCTGAGGCGTCAACGCGTTCGGTTCCACGGGCGCCGCCGCGCGGACCTCGTGTTGTGCGGCCCGCCGGAACCGCTCGCCCGCGTCGGCCTCCCAGTCGGTGCGCATCACAGCCGACGCTGCCTCCACCAGCTCAGCAAGGTTGCCTACGACCTCCAGCGCCAGATGGTCACCGAAGAATGAACTGTCGTCGACCGGCCAGCTGCCCAGCAGCACCACTGGCGCCGCGTACGACCAAGCCGCAGGGATCAACTCCACCGGGTCGAGCCCGACGCCGATGATCAGATCGGCCGCATCCAGAACCGGCGACTCGATGGTGGCCCCCGTCGCCACGCCCGCACACCACGAACTCGAATCGGCGACGACACCGCGGGCCTTGTAGGTGCACAGCACGGGCACGTGATGTGAACGGCCGACGTTGGCGATTGCATCAACCGTCGCAGCCCGTGCGGTCATCGACTGCGCGACCACGCCGACCCCGGCGATGATGACTGGACGGCGCGCGGTGGCGATGAGCTCGAGAGCGAGGCGCGGATCACCTTGAGTCGTCGGTGGATCCGGTATGAGGTCGACAGCACCGAGCCGCCCGGGATCGATGTCAACGTGCACGGCACCGGGGCGACCGGTGAGGGTGTGTTGCACTGCGCGTGTCGCTGCCTCGGGCCGGCGTCCATCGAGCACCACTGTCGCTTTCGTCACCGGCGCCATCAGTGCCTGCTGGTCGAGACGCTGGTGCGACACCCGAGCATGGTCGGCCTCGGTGACACAGTCGGTGACGACGACGAGCGGCTGGCGGTCGAGCATCGCCTGCGCCACGCCGTTCATCACACTCGCGACACCCGGCCCGCGAGTGGCCACGCACACACCCGGTGCGCCGGTGAGTTCTCCCACGACCCCGGCCATGATCGCGGCGGCGGTCTC
>JAYTSB010000492.1:0-3700 GCA_043745825.1 Actinomycetota bacterium
GCGTCCAGGACCGCTGCGCACGTGTCGTGAATTCGGGATCGGTTCGCGGCCGGGTCGTGTTCATCCCAGTCCACGTCGCCGAGGTCAACGGCGACGATGCCGTCGGGCAGCGTCGGCCCGCCGAGATCGAAGTTCATGTGGTGCACACTGCTGGAGTACGTCCAACTCGAGCGCCGGATCGCAGCCGGAGCAGCCGCGCAGTACGGGCCGACGCTGGGATACGGCGTGGCACAGGGTGCGCCGATGACCGCGATCTGCACACCGCGCAGATCGGCGGCCGTCCGCGCCGGCAGGCCGAGGAAGGTGCTGGCGCCCAATGCTCCGAACATCGTGCCGAGGTCTGCTGCGTGAGCCATGCCGAGAGGGTAGGTCCACCTCCGGGCGGACGCATGTCATCCACAAAGGGGAAGCCACACCGCGCACCCCCCGGTAGACATGAACCCATGACAGAGGCCACCACCATCTCAGGCGCCGCCGCGGGCGCCATCGACGCCACCAAGATCTACGGCTCCGGTGACAGCGAGGTGCGTGCCCTCGACGGCGTCACCGTGGCATTCGAGGTCGGCAAGTTCAGTGCGATCATGGGGCCGTCCGGCTCCGGCAAGTCCACGCTGATGCACTCCCTCGCCGGGCTCGACGGGTTGACATCGGGTTCGGTGTACATCGGCGAGACCTACCTCGCCTCGTTGAAGGACAAGGATCTCACCGAGCTGCGTCGCGAGAAGGTCGGCTTCATCTTCCAGGCCTACAACCTCATCCCCACGCTGACTGCGGACGAAAACATCCGATTGCCGCTGCTGCTCGGCAACAGCAAGGGCGACGAGGCATGGATCGACCGGGTGATCGACACGGTTGGTCTGCGCGACCGGCTGAAGCACCGCCCGAGCGAGTTGTCGGGCGGCCAGCAGCAACGCGTCGCCGTGGCCCGCGCGATGGCGAGCCGGCCCACCATCATCTTCGCTGACGAGCCCACCGGCAACCTCGACAGCCGCACCGGTGCAGAGATCCTCGACTTCATGCGGCGTGCGGTGAACGAGTTGGGGCAGACCATCGTGATGGTCACCCACGATCCCGTGGCAGCCAGCTACGCCGATCGAATCATCTTCCTGGCCGACGGCAAGATCGTCGACGAGATCACCGAACCAACGGCGGAGAAGGTCCTCGACCGGATGAAGCGTTTCGGGGAATGACGTGCTGCGCATCGCATTGAAGAACGTGCTCGCTCGCAAGGGCCGGCTTCTCCTCTCAGCGCTCGCGGTCATCGCCGGCTGCGCCTTCCTGTCCGGAGTGCTGGTCTTCAGCGACACCATCAACGCCCGGATCGACGCCCTCTTCGCCACTGCCTACGACAAGACCGATGCATTCGTGCGCTCGTCGGTCGTCATCTCCAGCGACTTCGGTGATGACATCCGCGGCCAGATCCCGGAATCGATCGTGGCCCAGGTCGCCGAGGTTCCGGGCGTGAAGTCGGCCGACGCCGACGTACGCGGCACCGCCGTCGTCACCGACCAGGAGGGCAAGGTGCTCGGCGGTGACGGCCCACCGCAGTTCGGTGCCGTCTACGCCGGTGAGCCCAGCTCGCCGTGGCGTCTGAAGGAGGGTCGCGCCGCCGCGAACAGCAGTGAGGTCGTGCTCGACGCGCACACTGCGAAGCTCGGAAAGCTGAAGATCGGCGACACCGTCACCGTGTCGGTCTCCAACCAACCACGCCAGTTCACGATGTCCGGCATCGTCACCTTCGGCAGCTCCGATTCCACGGGCGGACCCACCTGGGCGCTGTTCGATCTGAAGACGGCCGAAGAGTTCGTGCTCGGCAAGGCCGGCGAGATCTCCTCGATCAACGTCATCGGCGACGGTTCGAAGTCGCAGACCGAGCTCCGCGACTCGATCCAGGAACTGTTCCCGAAGGACGAGGTCGAGGCGCTGACCGGCAAGGAGATCACCAAGGAGTCCCAGGACAGCCTCGCGGAGCAGTTCAGCTTCTTCACCCTGTTCCTCACGGTGTTCGCTGGCATCTCCATCTTCGTGGGCAGCTTCGTCATCTACAACGTGTTCAAGATCAGCGCCGCCCAGCGGCTGCGGGAGAACGCCTTGCTGCGCGCCATCGGAGCGCGCAGCAGCCAGGTCACGTTCGCGCTGTTCGTCGAGGCCGTGGCCGTCGGTGTGCTCGGCGCAGTGATCGGCTTCGGTGGTGGCGTCGCACTGGCGTTCATCATCACTGCGCTCCTGAACGCGTCCGGCAACGGGCCGGGCAACACCACGCTGTCCATCTCGCCGTCGGCGTTCATCATCACCTTCATCGTCGGGCTGGTCGTCACCGTGATCTGCGCCACGTTTCCGGCCATCCGCGCCGGCCGCGTTCCGCCGCTGGCCGCGATGCGTGACGTGTCCGTCGACCGCAGTGGTGCATCTCGCAAGCGGGTCGTCGTCTCCGCTGTGTCGTCCGCCCTCGCCGTGCTGGGCATCGCACTCGGCCTCACGGCGTCCGCGACATGGCTGGTGCTCGGCGTCGTCGGGCTCTTCGTGGCTGTCATCGCCCTCGGGCCCTTCGTGGTGGGCCGCGCCGCAACGTGGCTCACCAAGCCGCTCGGCAAGCTGCGCGGCGTCACCGGAGAAATCGCCGGTCGAAACGCTGCCCGCAGCCCCGAGCGCACCGCACTCACCGCCGCCGCCCTCGGCATCGGACTGGCGCTGCTGGTCGCTGTGTCCACACTCGCCGCCTCGCTGCAAGAGTCCTTGCGGTCCACGTTCGGCAAGGCGTTCAACGGCCAGATCGCGATCGCACCGGAGAACCCCCAGGGCGGCATCCTGCCGGCGTCGCTCGCCGACGATGTCGCCAAGCTCCCCGAAGTCGGTGCGGCGGTCGGCTTCGGTGCCGGCTCGTTCAAGATCATCGGTGGCGGCCCGGACGGGAAGGACAAGGACTCGGTCGGCATCACCGTCAACCCGGCAACGGTGGCGGAGTTGTTCAACCTGCACTTCGCCCAGGGCGATTGGTCAGTTGTCTCCGGCGGCGACATCCTCGTCTCGCAAGAGCGCGCCGACGACAAAGACCTCCAGGTCGGCGACACGTTCGAGGTGTCGCTCCTGAATCAGAGCAAAGCCACGTTCCGCATTGCCGGCATCTTCACCGACAAGAACTTCGGCAACTACTTCATCGACCGGGCAGCGTTCGCGAACAGCGGTCAGCCGATGTTCGACTTCCAGGTCGCTGCCAACCCGGCCGCCGGGGTTTCCGTCGACAAAGCGGTGGCCGCGATCAAGACCGTGATCACCGAGCAGTACCCGACCGCCAAGGTGCAGACCAAGACACAGTTCGTCGACGACCAGATCGCGTCGCTCGACGGCATCATCACCTTCATCTACGCCCTGCTGCTCATGTCCGTGTTCATCGCGGTGCTGGGCATCGTGCTCACCCTCCTGCTCGCGGTCTACGAGCGGCGGCGTGAGCTGGGACTGATGCGCGCCATTGGTACCACTCGGGCCCAGATCCGCGGCAGCGTCCGCTGGGAATCCGTGCTCACCGCGTTGCTCGGGGCGATGATGGGCACCGGGCTCGGTGTCGCCCTCGGTTGGATCGTGGTGACTGCGCTGAAGGACCAGGGCCTGAACTCGTTCAGCCTCAGCCCGTCGAGCCTGGTGATCTTCGCCGTGCTCGCCATCGCCTGCGCCCTCGTGGCGGCGTGGTGGCCGGCGCGAA
>JAYTSB010000493.1:0-4157 GCA_043745825.1 Actinomycetota bacterium
CCAGCTTCGCCACCGCCGCCGGCATCACCCTCCACGTGACGTTGAAGCGCGGCCGCAACGCACATCACATCATCGAGGCCACGTTCAAGGGCCTGGCCCGCTGCCTGCGTGACGCCGTGCGCGTGGAGGACGCCGCGTTGCCGTCCACCAAGGGCGTGCTGTGAGCAGAGCGGCTTCGGCGCTGCGCCGGCCGACCATCGCCGTCATCGATTACGGCATCGGCAACCTGCGCTCGGCGGAGAAGGCGCTGCAGCACATGGGCGCCGACGCCACGCTGAGCAGCGATCCATCGCGCATCGCAGATGCAGATGCCGTCGTGCTGCCAGGGGTCGGCGCGTTCGGCGCATGCATGATTGCGTTGCGGGCCTGCGGCCTGGAAGACGCCGCCCACGCCGCCGTGGCATCGCAGCGCCCGTTCCTCGGCATCTGCGTCGGCATGCAGATGCTGTTCGACGGCAGCGAGGAAGACACCGCCGCCCGTGGTCTCGGCGTCATCCCGGGCATCGTCCGCTGGATCCCCCCGGGGGTCAAACGGCCCCAGATGCAGTGGAACCAGCTGAACCTTTGCCGCCCTGAGGACCCGATGATGGCCGGCTTGGGCGAACACCCGTGGATGTACTTCGTGCACTCTCTTCACGGTGTCCCCACCGACGCTGCGGATGTGGTGGCGACGTGCGAATACGGTGGTCCGCTCAACGTCGCGTTTCGCCGGGACAACGTGTTCGCCACCCAGTTCCACCCGGAGAAATCCGGCACATCGGGCCTCGCCCTGCTGAGCAACTTCGTCAGCGCGGCGGCACGCCAGGCGGTGAGCTGATGCAGGTGGCGCGGGTGATTCCATGCCTCGACGTCACCAATGGTCGCGTCGTCAAGGGCGTCAACTTCGTCGGCCTGCGCGACGCCGGAGACCCCGTTGAGCTTGCTGCGCGATACGACGCAGAGGGTGCCGACGAGCTCGTCTTCCTCGACATCACGGCGTCGTCGGACGGTCGCGACACGATGGTGGACGTCGTTACGCGAGTGGCCGAGCAGGTGTTCATCCCGTTCACCGTGGGCGGCGGCCTCCGCAGCGTCGAGGACGCGCGCCGGATGCTGCGCGCCGGAGCGGACAAGGTGAGCGTCAACACCGCAGCATTCGAGCGGCCGGAGCTGATCAGCGAGATCGCCGCCGAGTTCGGCGCGCAGTGCGTGGTCTGCGCGATCGACGCCCGCAGCGTGCACGACGACGGCACCGGCGGGCCCCGGTGGGAGGTCTTCCTCCACGGCGGACGGACACCCACCGGACACGATGTGGTCGAGTGGGCCAAGCGCGCTGTGGTGTTCGGTGCCGGTGAGATCCTGCTCACCTCGATGGACCGAGACGGCACACGCGAGGGCTTCGAGCACGCCCTCACCCGCGCCGTCACGGCAGCAGTCAACGTGCCGGTCATCGCCAGCGGCGGCGTCGGCACCCTCCAGCACCTCGTCGAGGGCGTCACTGAAGGCCATGCGGACGCCGTCCTGGCCGCGTCGATCTTCCACTTCGGCGAGCACACCATCGCGGAGGCCAAGCAGGCCATGGCCGCAGCGGGAGTGGTCGTGCGCCCGCCAGGCTGAGTCTCGTTGGGCCGAATCCGGCGGCTTGGTTGTACGGTCACGGTCATGCCCAAGACACCCGACCAGAAACCACGGATGCCCTACCGCCGCCTCGGCCACACCGGACTCCAGTTGTCCGCCCTCTCGTTCGGATCGTGGGTCACGTTCGACACTCAGATCAAGGACGATCTCGCCCTGGAGTGCATGCAGGCTGCGCACGATGCCGGCTGCAACTTCTACGACAACGCGGAGGCCTATGCCGGTGGCGAGAGCGAGGCCATCATGGGCCGCGTCATCGAGGAACTCGGCTGGAAGCGGCAGAGCTACGTGCTGTCCACCAAGGTGTTCTGGGGCATCGACGGCGAGATGCCGAATATGCGCAACACGCTCAATCGCAAGTACCTGCATCACTCCATCGAGGGTTGCCTCGATCGCCTGCGCGTCGATTTCGTCGACCTGCTGTTCTGCCATCGCGCCGACAAGAACACGCCCATCGAGGAAACGGTGTGGGCGATGCACGATCTGGTCGAGCGCGGCAAGGTGCTGTACTGGGGAACCAGCGAATGGACCGCGGACGAGATCCGCGCCGCCTGGCACATTGCCGACAAGCATCATCTCCACAAGCCGGTCATGGAGCAGCCGCAGTACAACATGCTCGAGCGCGACAAGGTGGAGACCGAGTTCGCTCGCCTGTACGACGAGTGTGGCCTCGGCCTCACCACATGGAGCCCGCTGGCCAGCGGCCTGCTCACCGGCAAGTACCGCGATGGCATCCCCGACGACAGCCGGGGCGCACTGCCCGGGTATGGCTGGTTGGCCAAGCGTTTCGCCGATCAGGCCACCGTGGATCGGGTCGAGAAGATCCGCCCGATCGCCGACGAGCTCGGCTGCACGATGGCCCAACTGTCCATCGCCTGGTGCGCAGCCAACCCGCACGTGACCACGGTGATCACCGGGGCCAGCAAGGCGTCACAGGTGGTGGACAACTTCGGCGCGCTTGAGGTGCTGGAGACGCTGACGCCCGACATCGTCGAGCGGATCAACGCCGCCGTGGCGTGACGGTCGGCTCGACGAGACGGTACCGTGCCGTCTCGTGGCCACCGACGAGAAGCTCCCGATCAAGATGCTCAACGATCGGGTGCTCGTGCACATCCCCGATCGCGAGGGTGAGCGCCGCTCGATGGGTGGCATCGTGATCCCCGCCACCGCTCAGGTGTCCAAGCGGCTGGTGTGGGCCGAGGTCGTGGCCCTCGGCCAGAACGTACGCAGTGCGGAGGTCGGCGACCGGGTGCTGTTCAGCCCGGAGGATCGCTACGAGGTCGAGGTCGGCGGCAAGGACTACGTCATGCTGCGCGAGCGAGATCTGCACGCCGTGGCCGCCGAGCGCAACGAGGGCAGCACGGGGCTCTACCTGTAGAGACCTGCAGGGAGCTGTGCGTCGGAACCCGGGGCGAAACGGACCCGGTCGGCGTCGCCCTCGAACTCCTAGCATGAGGGCATGCCCACCGGAGTCCGCATCGACGCAACACCCGAACAGCTGGCTGCGGTCCGTTACGACGCGGCGGGTCTCGTTCCTGCCATTGCCCAGGACATCGTCACGAAGGACGTGCTGATGGTTGCGTGGATGAACGAGGAGACCGTGCGGATGACGCTGCATGAAGGGCGGATGGTGTACTGGAGCCGCAGCCGTCAGGAGGTGTGGCGCAAGGGCGACACCAGCGGCGACCGCCAGTTCGTGCGCGAGGGCTACTACGACTGCGATGCGGACGTGTTGCTGTTCATGGTGGAGCAGGAGGGCAAGGGGGCCTGCCACACCGGTGCCTATAGCTGCTTCTACCGGCGCTTCGGCACCGATCACAGCGGGAGCTGACGGTGTCCGACTTCCGACTCAGACCGTCGCGTGCCGAGTTCCACGCCATGGCTGCCGAGCATTCGGTGCTGCCCGTGTGGACCGAGTTGCTCGCCGACCTGGAGACACCGGTCGCCGCCTACGCCAAGCTCGTCGGTGACGGCAACGGCTTCCTGCTGGAATCCGTGGAGCATGCCGAGCGCTGGAGCCGTTACAGCTTCGTCGGGCGACATCCGCGAGCGACGATGGTCCTGCGCGGCGGCGAGCTCACCGTCGAGGGCGATCTGCCGGGGGGTGTGCCGACCGATCAGGGCATCCTCGCGGCGATGGAGGCGATCCTCGCCGCGTACAGCGCTCCGCTGTTTCCCGACCTGCCGCCGCTGCAGGGCGGCCTGATGGGCTTCCTCGGTTACGACGTGATTCGCGAAGTCGAGCACCTTCCCGACGTTCCCACCGACGACGTCGGCATGCCCGACGCAATCATGAGCATCATCGGCTCGCTCGCCGCATTCGACCACTGGCTGCAGAGGGTCTACCTGATCGAGAGCGTTCCCGTGCTCGGTCTGTCGGCCGAGGAGTTGGACACGGCGTACGACGCTGCGGCTGCGCGTGTGCAGCAAACCGTCGCTGACCTCGGCCGCCCGCTGCCGTACGTTCCCGTTGCCCCCCCGGAGGTGGGCGACGAGCTGCCCACCACGAGATCGTCGATGTCGCACGGTACCTACCAGCAGGC
>JAYTSB010000494.1:0-8127 GCA_043745825.1 Actinomycetota bacterium
CCAGACAGGCTTCCACTGCGGCGAGAGGAATGCCGGTCTGGGTGGAGGTGCTGTTGGAGCTGATCGCGATCGCGCTCGGGTCGGTACCGCTGGCGAGCAGCGGGCGCAGGCCCACGAGTGTGGCGACGGCCCCGAAGTAGTTGATCGAGATGACGAGCTCCTCGTTGCCGCCGTTCGAGGCAATGCCGGCGGCGGCGACGAGGCCGTCGAGCACACCGCCCGACGCAGTGGTCACCGCGCTGACCATCTCGTCGCGGCCGGCGGAGGTCGAGAGATCGGCGATGACCTCGGCATCGCGGATGTCCACGCCGATCACGCGATGGCCCTGCGATTCCAGCAACGCCCGTGTGGCCACGCCCATGCCACCCGCCGAGCCGGTGATGGCGATGGTGCGCATCAGGCGGGGCCCTCCACGAGCTCGAGGTGCGCCGACTTGACGCCGTACACGAATGGGTTGGGCATCTCCACCACGGAGCCGGGCACAACGCGGAACGACTCGACGCGGCGCACGAACTCTTCGAAGAACGTGCGGATCTCGAGACGGGCCAGTGCGGCTCCGAGGCAGAAGTGCGTACCGAACCCGAAGGCGATGTGGTGGTTCGGTGTGCGGGTGACGTCGAAGGTCTCGGGATCGGTGAAGTGCGTCTCGTCGCGGTTCGCAGATGAGTACATCAGCACCACTTGGTTGCCGGCGGAAATCGTGGTGCCGTGCAGGTCGTAGTCGCGGACGGCGACGCGACACATGTTGTGGATCGGCGTGACGAAGCGGATGAACTCCTCGGTCGCCACGCCGATGTCCGCGCCGGCCTTCAGCTTGGCCCACTGCTCGGGGTGCTGGTCGAGCAGCAGCAACGTGCGAGCGATCACGGTGCGGGTCGTCTCCGCGCCACCGTCGAGTAGCAGCAGCGCGTCGGACACGGCCTCGTTGGTGCCGAACTCCTGGCCCGTGATCTCGGCGGTGGTGTACATCGTCATCAGGTCGTCCATCGGGCAGGTTCTCTTGTGCTCGTACAGCTCCGTGGCCGCCATCGCGAACTCGATGGCTGCGTTCATGCCGTCCTCGTTGAAGCAGCGCGGGCCGCCGCCGAGCGCGATGGTGCGCTCCGACCAGTCGCGCAGCTTCGGCCAATCGGCATCCTCGAACCCCAGCAGCCGGCCGATCATCAACGCCGGGAGGGGAGAAGCAAGCTCCTCGATGACCTCGACCGGTCCACGGCCCGCACGCGGTGCAAGTGCGGCATCCAGCAGGCCGGTGACCACTGCGCGGATCTGTGCCTCCTTGTCGGCCACTGCCTTCGGCGTGAACCGGCGCGCCACGAGGGCGCGGCGTTGGGCGTGGAATGGGTCGTCGAGGCCGATGATTGCGGGGTCCGCAGGCAGGTTCGGGCGGTAGCCGCCCTTGGTCTGGTCACTGTTGATGAACACGTCCTTGCGACGCTCGATCTCGACAATGTCGTCGTACCGGGAGATGCCCCACAGCTCGTTGACCGGATCCCAGTACGCCGCAGCGTTGCTCCGCATCCAGGCGTAGGTCGTGTACGGGTCGTTGACATAGAACTCGCCGTCGAGCAGGTCGATCGTCTCGTGATCCGGTGTGACGCTGGTCATGCGTGCACAGTATCTGACGCCACGTCAGATACGAGATCCGACCCGTCACACCCATGCGCTTGTACCCAGGAAGATCACAGGCTGTCGGCACTATCGATCCACAGGGCCGATGGTGCATCGTGTTCTCGTGCTCATCGCCACGGACCACTCGCCCCGTTACCGGTCCAACCAACGGCCCAACAAACGGCCCGGTCGAAGGCATCGCGTGGAGATCGACGAACGCGACCGCCGGCTGCTGGAACGTGCCGGTTGGCGGACCCTGCTCGATTACCGCGAAAACCACGTGCGCAGCGCCGACTGCACCCTGCTCCACGTCGTGCCGCAGTGGACCGCCGAGGCCGAGCGACTGGAGCATCGCGATGGTGCCGACCGCACGCTCGTGGCCACGGTCACGGCGTGCTCGCGCGACGAGGCGTGGGCGTTGCTCAGGCGGGCAGCCCGGTCCGCCACGAGCGGCCAGTCGCTCCCACGCACCTGAACCAACCTGTTGGGGGGTCAGGGTGGGGGGTCAGGGCGGGGGGTCAGGAGTGGTCGGGGAGATCGGGTGCCCAATGGGCGCCGTTGATGTGGCTGCCGCCGTCGACGAAGAGGGTGTTCCCGGTGAGGTAGTGCGCGTCGTCACTGGCCAGGAACAGCGCAACCGGGGCGATGTCGCGCTCGGGATCACCGAGGTATCCCATCGGGTTGGCGGCATCGGCTCCGGCCACGAGCTCTGGGTTACGTTCCATCACCGCACGGAACGCAGCGCTCTTGGCCGCCGGGCAGATCACGTTGACGACGATGCCGTGCGGGGCCCACTCGCGGGCGGCCGTACGTGACAGCGAACGCAGCGCCTCCTTGGCGCTGTTGTACTCGGCGGTACCCATGTGCGCGTTCACCCCGTTGAGCGAGCACAGGTTGACGATGTTACCGCGACCCTGCGCCTTCATCAACGGGAACGCCGCCTGCATCGCCCAGAAGGTACCGTAGAACCCGACACCGAAGCCGCGCTCGAAGGCGACGTCCTGCTTGTGCTCGACGCGGCTCAGCCCGCCGCCACCCCATGCGTTGTTGACGAGCACGTCCACAGTTCCCCAGCGCTGCTGGGCCGCAGCGATCATTGCGAGGACCTGTTCTTTGTCGGAGACATCGGTGCGCTGGGCGACCGCGTCGACCCCGAACTCGTCGCGCAGCTCTGCGGCCACCCGCTCGCCCGCATCGGCGTGGAGCTCTGCGACGAGGACCTTGGCCCCCTCTGCCGCGAACGATCGCGCGATCCCGTGGCCGATGCCGTCGCCGCCGCCTGTGATCACCGCAACCCTGTCCTGAAGGCGTCCCATGGCGCTGATGTTATGCAGGGGCGCTGCGTTCGATCGTCAGCAGGCCGGCGACCGCGAACACGGGCAGCACGATGGTCGCCCAGCCGAGGCCGATGACATCGGACAACGTGCCGAGCAACAGCGGACCGAAGGTGACACCCACTCCTGATGCGATGGCGGCGGATCGGCCGAGCGCAGCGGTGTCAGTGTGCAGCTCGAACAGCCGCGATATTGCCAGTGGATACACGGCCGAGAGCGTGATGCCGAGCAGCGTCAGGCCTGCGACACGTGTGGCGAGGCCTGGACCGAGCAGGAACGGTACGAGTGCGACGAGCACGCCGATGAACGACATCATCAGAACGCGCTCGCCGCTGTGGCGGCGCAGCACGCCGGTGAGGGCGATGCGCCCAGCGCCCATGCCGAGGAAGAACCCGATCGTCAACGTCGCGGCCATGCCCTTCGATGCGCCGCCGAGCTTGGCCATGATCGACGCTGCCCAAATGCCGGTACCGATCTCGACGAGAACGCCGCACGCCAACGCAGCCCAGCGCTGCGCGAACCGTGGCATGCGGAACAGTGTGCGCAGGTCGATCGGCTCGGCGTGAAGCGGACTCGGTACCGCCGACCGTCCAGCGGTGAGCAACACCGCACAGCCGATGACGGTGAGCGGCACGAGGTAGGCGGCCCGCCAAGTGATCTCCATGGCGATCGCAAGGCCCACCACCAGCGGCAGCAGCACGGCCGACAGCATCGGGAAGGTGTTGAGCAGGGCCATGGTCTGGGTGGGGGCGTCGGGCTGATGGGCGAAGACCACACCGGGCACGATGATCACCAGGCAGGCCGCGCCGGTGCCGGCGATCGCCGCGCCGAGCAACGTGAGGGGGGCCGACGTCCCGGTGCCGAACAACACACCGCCGCCGAACATCGCGACCACGCTGAACATGAGCATCGACCGGTTGGAGGCGCGTGCAAGCATGCGCTGCCCGACGGTGGCGAACATCAGCAGGCAGATGCCGAACAGCGACCCGTGGGCCGCTGCCACCGACGCCGACAGGTGGAGGTCGTCGCGCAGTTCGGGCAGCACGGCGCCGTAGCCCAAGCTCCAGGCAAGCAGCGCATACGACAGCCCGACGCCCAGTGTCAAACGGTCCCAACGCACTGTCCCGACGCTACGAGCAGATGGTGTCCGTTCCATTCCCAGAATGTCCCGCTAGTGTTGGGGCGTCATTGTCGCTACCCCAGCGATGATGCGGTCGAGTGCAGCGCCTTCGGGCGCACGATTTCGTTCCATCGAGCGGACAGCCATTGCATCAACGGCCAACCGAATTCTGGAAGGAATCCACATGACCACCACCTCCCCCTCTGCTGGCGCGTCGCGCCGTAACCCTCGTCGCCGTCGCCCCTCCGGCGGCTCGACGAACGGTGCCGGCAGCAACCAGCAGAACCAGTTGCGTGCTGACAGCGCCGAGGCGTCAGCCGTCATCGACCTCGTACCGACGTCAGCGCCGGTCGCCGCCGCCGCCGACTTCACCGCCCTGAACGTGCCGGCATCGATCGTCAGTGCGCTGAGCCGCGGCGGCATCGACGCCCCGTTCCCGATCCAGACCGCAACCCTGCCGGATTCGCTGGCCGGACGCGACGTCCTTGGTCGCGGCAAGACGGGCAGCGGCAAGACGATCGCGTTCGCGATCCCGACGGTCGTTCGTCTCGCCGAGTCCGGCGCGAAGCGCGAAACCAAGCGGCCGCGTGCCCTCATCCTCGTGCCCACGCGTGAGCTGGCCAACCAGGTCGCCGAGACGCTCACCCCGATCGCTGCGGCGATGAACCAGAAGGTCGCCGTCGTGTTCGGTGGTGTCGGCCAAGGGCCGCAGGTCACCGCTCTGCGCCTCGGCGTCGACATCCTCGTCGCCTGCCCCGGTCGGCTCGAGGACCTCATCAACCAGCGCCACTGCCGTCTCGACGCCGTCGAGGTCACCGTGCTCGACGAGGCCGATCACATGGCCGACCTCGGCTTCCTCCCCGCCGTCAAGCGCCTGCTCGATCAGACCCCGCAGCACGGGCAGCGGCTGCTCTTCTCGGCCACCCTCGACAACGGCATCGACGTCCTCGTCAAGCGCTACCTCACCAACCCGGTCGTGCACTCGGTTGACCCGGCAATCGCCCCGGTCTCGACGATGACGCACCACGTGTTCGCCGTCTCCCAGGCAGACAAGCCCACCGTGATCAAGGAACTGGCCCAGGGCATGGACCGCTCGCTGCTGTTCACCCGAACCAAGCACGGCGCGAAGAAGCTCGCCAAGCAGCTGTCTCTCGCCGGCATCCCCGCCGTCGAGATGCACGGCAACCTCTCCCAGAACGCACGCGAGCGCAACCTCGAGTCGTTCTCCGAGGGCACCACGCGCGTGTTGGTCGCCACGGACATCGCCGCCCGCGGCATCCACGTCGATGACATCGCGCTCGTGATCCACGTCGACCCGCCGGCCGAGCACAAGGCCTACCTCCACCGCTCGGGTCGCACGGCCCGCGCCGGTGCCGAGGGCATCGTCGTCACGCTGATGACGCCCGAGCAGGTCGGGGACGTGCGCACTCTTGCTCGCGCCGCGCGCATTGAGCCCACGATCACACGCGTTGCCCCTGGTCACTCGATGGTGGCCCATCTCGCCGGCCCGGCTGCGCCCCTCGTGCGCTACGTCGCCCCGGTGGAGACACCGCAGGGTCCCAGCCGCGGTGGACGCTCCGCGGGCCGCCCGGCCGCAGCCAGGTCCGGCGCACCGCGTCGCTCGTCTGCGCAGCCATCCGGTCGTCGCGGCGGTCCCGGCAACCGCGGCCGCTGAGCCGCAACGGTCAGTTCACCGTGAACGGCGAGCGCAGACCCATCTGGTAGTGCATCGCCAGGTTGCAGATCAGCACGTAGGCGCCCGCCTGCATGTCCGAGATCGTGAACGTGCGGCTCATGCCCTTGGCGAGATCCGGAGCACCGGTCTCGCCGACGTTTCCGTCTTCGAGGATCTTGTTCGCACCTGCCTTGACGGCAGCCGGTGGGTCGCCGGCAGCGTCAACCGCGATTGAGTCGTACGGGGTGTTCGTGCGCAACACGACGAGTTCGTGGTCGATGTCGCCGTTGTTGCTGACGACGAAGGTGACGTCGCCCGCCGGAACTGACGTTCGATCGATGGTGAACGTCATCGGCTTGTCCATTGCCTTCTGATCGGTGATGTCGACGCGCACAACCGTGCCCCGGGGCTCGTTGGAGGAGCTCGTCTTCGTGCTCGAGCATCCGGCGGAGAGCGTTGCCGCCATCGCGAGCACGAGAGTGGTTCCAACGGCTCGGTAGGTGCGGTTGGCTCGTTCGTTCATCGCGACTCCTTCGGTCAAGCCCCCGCAGTGGTGTCTAGCTGGCAGGCGCCTGACCAACAGTGCGCCTGCAACGAGCGTTCCAACAGGGCCATTTGACCGCGCGTCGGCCGTGAGGCGGGGCGGCGTAGTGTCGGGCCATGTCCACCGCACCGAAGAGTCTCGGCCTCGACGCCGACCTCCACGCCTACCTCGTCGCGCACGGCACTCCGCCCGATCCTGTGTTGGAGCGCCTCGCCGCCGACACGCTCGCGATGGGCGCGATCTCACGCATGCAGATCGCGCCGGAGCAGGGCAGCTTCCTCACGATGCTTGCGAGGTTGCTCGGCGCTCGACTGATCGTGGAGCTGGGTACGTTCACCGGCTACTCCTCGGTCTGCCTGGCTCGCGGTCTAGCCGAGGGCGGGCGGATGATCTGTTGCGACGTGAGCGAGGCGTACACCAAGCGCGCCGTGCAGGCGTGGGAGGAAGCAGGGCTGCGCGACCGCATCGACCTGCGTATCGCCCCGGGTGCCGACACGCTGCGCGCGCTGCCGTTCGATCCCCTGATCGACCTCGCGTTCATCGACGCCGACAAGACTGGTTACGCCACGTACTACGAGGAGATCCTGCGGCGGATGCGCCCCGGCGGTGTGATCGCAGTCGACAACGTGCTGTGGGGTGGCGCCATCATTGACGCTGCAGACACGAGCGCGGACACGTTGGCACTGCGTGCGTTCAACGACATGGTGCTGGCCGACGATCGAGTGGAGTCGGTGATGCTGCCGATCGCGGACGGCCTCACGCTGTGCCGCAAACGATGACCTGAGATGCAAGCCTGATGAGCACCGATCCAGACAACACGCACTCGATCAACACGCACTCGATCCACACAGTCCGAATCGAGGATCTGGAGTTGCCGGCGCTGTGGCTCCGCGACGCATGCCCATGCGGGGAGTGCCGGCACACCGGCTCCGGCCAACGGCTGCACAGCGTGCTCGCCCTTGATCCGGCCACCATGGTGACCGGCGTCCACCTCCGCGGTGACGACGTGGACATCACCTTCGTGCCGGATCACACGGCACGGTTCTCGCTGGCCTGGCTCCGTGACCATGCACCCGGACGGGCCCGGGTGTTCGACGACCGCAGCGAACGCGCCCGGCGACCGTGGGTTGCCGCCGACCTGCCGAACGGCATGCCCACCGTTGCCTGGTCGGACTTCCGCAGCCACGGTGATGCCGGTCGGCGGCTCGGCGCGCTGCGGGATCTCACCGATCTCGGCGTGCTGCTCGTGCGCGACGTGCCGCTGGCGCAGGGTTCCGTGCTCGACGTCGCGCGCAACATCGGCTTCGTGCGCACCACGAACTACGGCGACCTGTTCGATGTGCGCGTCGAGCCGCAGCCGATCAACCTTGCCTATACGGGTTGCGCCATCGCCCCCCACACGGACAACCCGTATCGCGAACCTGTGCCGGGGCTGCAGTTGTTGCACTGCCTCTCGTCGTCGGCCTACGGTGGCGAGAACGTGCTGCTCGACGGGTTCAGCGTCGCCGCTGTGCTTCGCCGCAAGGACCCGGCCGCGTTCGCCACGCTGACCCACACCCGCCTCACGTTCCGCTATGACGACGACCACACCGCGCTGCGGGCGAGCGGCCCGGCCATCGAGCTGAACGCCGGCGGCGAGATTCGTGGCATCCGTTGGAACGACCGTTCGATCGAGCCCCCGCAGGTACCCGTGCACGAGATCGACGAGGTGTACCGCGCGCTGCGCGCCTTTGCCGCCGTGCTGATCCGGCCAGAGCTGCAGCTGCACCTCACGCTCGCCGCAGGCGACTGCGTCGTGTTCGACAACACACGCATCCTCCATGCGCGCACAGCGTTCACCGAT
>JAYTSB010000495.1:0-1820 GCA_043745825.1 Actinomycetota bacterium
GCTGAACGCATCGCCAACGCGACGTGGGAGCTGGGGGTGCAGATCGGCGATCCAGACGCCTTCGGCGTCTTCGCAGGCCAATTCTTCTTCCTCGGCACCTTCGCCGGACGCCATGCCGAGCTCTTCCCGATCGTCCAGCAAATGATGGACACAGACCCGCACGTCGCGCCGCTGTTCCGAGCCGCACACGCCCTCGTCTGCAGCGAACTCGGTCGGCCCGAAATCGGCGAAGCCGTGCTCGCTGATGTGATCGCGGCAGGGCTCGATGCCATCTCGCAGGACTCTTTCGGATCAACCACGCTGATCGCCCACGCAGTTCTCGCGATCGAGTTGGACGACGTGACCGCCGCCGAGTGGCTGTTCCCGGCGATCGCACCGTTGGCCGGCGAGGTGTCGTTCAACGGGGTCACCAGCCAAGGTCCGGTCTCGGCCTATGTCGGCAAACTCGCCTCGATGCTGGGACAACACGACGACGCCGAGCGGCACCTCCTCGACGCGCTGGCCACCACTGAGGCCTTCGGCTGGGAATACCACCACGCCACCACCCTCATCGCCCTCGCACAAAACCAGCTGCGCGCGACGGCGTCGCTCAACGCAGTAGGGGAGGGATGGCTCTCCAAAGCCGAGGAACTCTGCGCGACGTACGGCATGACCAGCTGGCTTCAGCGCGCCGCGAAGCTGCGCCAGCTCACCTCGACGCAGTGACGCGCTCGTGACGCGACCACAGTGCCACCATGCGGCGATGACCAACGAGCTGCCACCATACGCCATACTCCTCACTCACCGTGTTGAGGACGTCGACCGGTGGAAAGCTGGGTTCGACGATCACGAGCCGGCCCGCCGTGGCGCCGGAATCCTCGGCCACCACATCAACCGGGCTCAGGACGACCCCCACCTGATCACGGTATTCCTCACGCTCTCCGACCTCGACAATGCCAAAGCGTTCACCTCGTCACCTGAACTCGGCAAGGTGATGCAGAACGTTGGGGTCGTGTCACCGCCGCTCATCCGATGGCTGCAACCGATCCGCAACGAGATCGTGTCAGATCGCCAGCTCCCCGCATTCCTCCTGCACCACCACGTCGCCGACTTCGACACCTGGCTAACCGGTTACGACACCGCAGGCGAGCTGCAACATTCAGCTGGGATCATCGGCCACGGTGCGCACCGCTCTCTCGACGATCCAACGCTGATCACCGTCTACCACCAGGCCGAATCCTTCGACGCTCTGCACAGCTTCCTCGCCGACCCCCAACTGCAGACCGTGATGCACGAAGCCGGCGTCACCTCCGAGCCCCACGTGACCTTCCACACAGGCGGCTGGGCGAAAACTTACTGAAACGGCCTCAGGCCGCAGCTTCCGTGATGCCTCCACACCCAGAATGTTCACTTGATGTGACGTCGTCCGAGTTCCGCCCCATATGAGACGAGCGGCGGTCAGTTGAACACCGTAGGACTCGAATCAGTTGCCGCCACTGGCGCATCCAGGTAGGTGCCGAGCCTTTTGTTGACAATGCGTTCCTCGTCCAGACGCTGACGTAGGTGAACGCGAACTTTTCGACGGAATGTCCAGTCGTCGGTGCTTTCGCCGAGAGGAAATCACGGCCCGCCGACAGGAGGCCGGGACCAGGTGACGCGCCACTGACGCGGCGGCCGATCCAGGATGGTCGCAGGATCACCAACGCCACTGGACAAGCAGGTCACCGATGCACGAAGCCCCCGAGATCTCATGAGTGTGTCAGCTGTTCTCAGCACGTCGAGAGAGGCTCGCCACATCACTGCGCAAGCTGCCGCCGGGCTCGTGCGTTCGGGTGACTGGG
>JAYTSB010000496.1:0-2951 GCA_043745825.1 Actinomycetota bacterium
GCTGCAATTTCAAGACCTGGTGCCCGGCGTTCGGCGGCAACCCGGATCTCGCCGCAATGGAAGCGCCGCGGTCGTTCGGGCCGGTCGTGGCCGTATGACGGTTGCGTCCGTCGCCGAACCGGACGTCGACGGCTCAGCGCACGCTGATGGTGACGACCGCTTCGGCGCACGGGTCGCCGCGTTCGACCGCTGGGCCGACGCGCAGCTGGAGGCGCTCCGTGGCAATCCCGCCGCCGATCAGCTGTTCAGCGCCGCGAGCCACCTCGGCGACTTCAGCTTGATCTGGCACATCATCGGCCTGACCCGCGGCCTGACCAGCGACCAACACGCCGATCAGGCCATCATGCTGTCCGCGTTCTTGGGTGCGGAGAGCCTCGTCGTCAACCAGGGCGTGAAGCGGTTGTTCCGCCGCACCCGGCCCACGCCTTCCGGTGACGAGCGCTACGCAATGCGACGACCCTCCACCAGTAGTTTCCCCAGCGGCCACGCCTCGTCGGCATTTGCCGCGGCCAGCCTGCTGACGGTGTGGGGCGGCAGGCGTTCGGCGCCGCTGTGGTTCGCTGTCGCCTCCGTGGTCGGGCTCAGCCGAGCCTACGTGCGCATCCACCACGCCAGCGACGTCGTGGGCGGCGCCGTCCTGGGGCTGATGCTCGGGGCGGCGGCGAAGCGCATCGTGCGCGCGCTGGCGTAACCTCGTGCCCATGGTGGACCTGCCCTCGTTCGATACCAAGATGTCCGACGCCGAAGGGCTGATGTGGCGAATGGAGAAGGACCCTTACC
The DNA here is from genome assembly GCA_043745825.1 of Actinomycetota bacterium. Classification (GTDB taxonomy): domain Bacteria; phylum Actinomycetota; class Acidimicrobiia; order Acidimicrobiales; family Ilumatobacteraceae; genus WLMZ01. Next base: position 781 of record JAYTSB010000496.1, read on the forward strand.
TGTCCTCCACCTTCACCAACGTCACCGTCCTCGACCGGAAGCCCGATGTCGACAAGCTCGTCCGGCGGATGGAGCACGCCACGTGGGTCGTGCCAAGGCTGCGCCAGCGCGTCCAGTCCGCACCCGCCAACCTCACCGCTCCGATCTGGGTCGACGATGCCAACTTCGACATCCGTTACCACGTGCGTCACCTCGCTCTGCCCAAGCCAGGGACCATGCGCCAGCTGCTGGATCTGGCCAGCCTGATCACCAACGATCCCTTCGATCGCACCCGCCCACTCTGGCAGTTCACGGTGGTGGAAGGCCTCCGCGGTGGCAAGGCTGCGTTGATCGAGAAGCTTCACCACACCATCGCTGACGGCGAGGGCATGGTGCAGCTGAGCCTGGCGTTCCTCGACTTCGACCGCGATGTGCCCGAGGCACCACCGCTCGACCCGGACACCGCCGACGCCGCCACCGAGCAGGCGGGGTCGGCTGTGGGCGGCGAGGTGCTGCGCGACCTCATCACCGGCAGCCTGCGCATGCCCATCGGCCTGCTCCGCCAGGTGCGCGATCTGCTCAGCGACCCCACCCAGATCCCGGATGCCGGCAGCACCGCCGCCGACACCATCCGCAGCGTCCTCAACCAGCTCAGCGATGTCGAGCACGCACGCTCGCCGCTGTGGACGCAGCGCTCGTTGAAGCGCCAGATCGAGACGCTGCGCGCGCCGTACACAGAGACTCGCAACATCGCCCGCAAACTGGGCGGCAAGCTCAACACGGCGTTCCTCACCGTCGCCGCCGAAGCCGCCAGCCGATATCACGTCACCATGGGGGCACCCGTGGAGCACCTGCGATCCTCGATGGCCATCAGCACCCGCAGCGAGTCATCGGGCGCCAATGCATTCTCACTGGTGCGCATGCTGATCCCCACCGGTGCGATGCCCGTCGCCGAGCGCTTTGCATTGATCAACCAGGCCGCGAGCTCGGCGCGTGGCAGCACCAACTCGGCCTCACTGGAGACGCTCGCCGCCGTCGCCGCCACGCTTCCTACTTCGCTCGTCACTCGCCTGGCCCGAACTCAGGCCCAGACCGTGGACTTCGCCACCAGCAACGTGCGCGGTGCGCCGATTGCGATGTACGTCGCCGGTGCGCAGCTGTTGGAGAACTATCCGGTCGGTCCGCTCGGCGGTGTGGCTTTCAACCTCACCCTGCTCAGCTACCTCGGCAGTCTCGACATGGGTGTCAACATCGACATTGCGGCGGTGGCCGATCCGGCACTGCTTCGCACCTGCCTCGCCGGCGCGTTCGACGACCTGCTCGCCGTGTGAGGGCCTGCGACAAGCGGCCCGAGAACTCTTAAGCGGTGGCGACCGCTGGGGCCGGGTGCGTGAGCAGCGTGCGCACGTCCAACAGCAAATCGGCGACCTCGCCGGATGAGACGAGTTCTCGGCGGAGCATTTCGGCCAACGCCTTGTCGATGACTGCCAACGCTTCAGTAATCACTGCCTCGTTCGTCTCGGTCATCGAGTGCTCCTTCTGCGTTGGTACATCGGGCTGCGGGGATACTGCGGGTGTGCTCTGAGTGATCACAGCGCCACCGTAACCTGACGACCGCTGTTACGAGTGCATGGTATCCGTGAACGCCAGGTTTCGGGATCATGCGGCTCGAACATGGTCGACAGCCTGCCGGGACGGTCCGTCAGTGCGCCGTCCTCGCACGGTGCCGTCCGCCGGAGACACCGCCCGCCTACCATTCCGCCCATGGATCTGATGGACAAGCACGTCGTGGTCACCGGCGCAGCGAACGGGATCGGCCGGGCCCTGGCCGAGCAATTCCACCGCGCCGGGGCTCGCGTCGTGGTGGCCGATGTCGATGGTGTCGGCAGCGCCGCCGTGGCCGCGACATTGAACGGCGAGCGAACGGACAGTGCGATGGGCGTCATGGCCGACGTTGGTTCGGAGCAGGGAAACGTCGACCTCATTCGCGCCGCCGAGGCCACGTTCGGACCGATCGACTTGTTCTTCGCCAACGCCGGCGTCGGAGTCGGCACCGACCTGGACACCGCCGAGGACGTGTGGGAGACCGCGTTCAACGTGAACGTGCACGCCCACCGCTGGGCCGCCAAGCACCTGCTGCCGGTGTGGCTGGAGCGCGGTGAGGGGTACTTCTGCTCCACCGCCTCGGCGGC
>JAYTSB010000497.1:0-2737 GCA_043745825.1 Actinomycetota bacterium
GGCGATGATCGGGACGTTCACCAGGAACACCGAGCCCCAGGAGAAGTGCTCGAGCAGGAAGCCGCTGGCCACCGGGCCGATGGCCGCGCCACCACCGGAGATGCCCGCCCACACGGCGATTGCCCGGCCACGCTCGTGCGGGGGGAACACGTTGGTGAGGATGGACAGCGTGGCCGGCATGACGAACGCTGCGCCGAAGCCCATGATGGCGCGCCCGGCGATGACTGCGCCGGCGCTGTCCATGAACGCCGAGAACAGCGAGCCGGCCAGGAACACCGTGAGACCGAACTGCAGCGCGCCCTTGCGTCCGTAGCGGTCACCGATCGCGCCGGCGGTCAGCAGCAGGCCGGCGAACAGCAGGCCGTACGAATCGACCATCCACTGCTGCGCGCTGGTGGAGGCGTCGAGCTCGCGAGCCAGCGTGGGCAGCGCCACATTCAGTGCCGTGTTGCCGACGATCACCACCATCAAGCTGGTGCACAACACCGCAAGGATCTTCCACCGCCGCACGAGCACCAGTGGATCGATGTCGAAGCTCGCCGTCTCCGAGTTGAACTGTTCATGAGCGCTCATCGTCGCCTCCTTGCGAATCGCTACGGTACCGTAGCGATCCATCAACCGCCCCGCAACCGTCTCCTACATGTCGGACGTCACAGTGGCCCGTGGGGCCTCGCCTGATCGCTACGATGTCGTTTCGATGAACGCCCAATCGATGCCCCGGAGCGAGCGTGTGCGCCAGCAGGTGCTGGCCACGACCGCCGAGCTGGTGGCCGAGGTGGGCGTGGAGCGTGCTTCCATCGACGAGATCGCCGGCCGGTCCGGGGTGGCCAAGTCCACCATCTACCGCCATTTCCCCACCAAGCAGGTGCTGGTGGTGGAGGCTGCGCAGTCGTGCATGCACACCCCCATCATCACCGACACGGGCTCGCTACGCGACGATCTGATCTCCTGCTTCAGCGGGATGACCAAGGCGTCGTACGAAGGCCAGATGGGCGACATGATGCTGTCGTTGATGGACGCCGCCCAGCGCGACCCGGAGTTGAATCGGATGGTGCGCGCCCAGACCGACCAGCGCCGTCGCTACGCCACAGGAGTGATCGAACGGGCGGTCAGTCGTGGCCAGCTGCCTGACGACGTCGACGTGGACCTGCTGGTGACCCTGATATCCGGGCCGCTTGTCTACACCAAGCTGGTGCGCCGCCGCCGGGTCACCGAAGAGCTCGTGGCCTCCGTGGTGGATACCGTGCTGGCCGGCTTCCTGCAGCACCAGTCCATCGCACAGGAGCGGTGACCGCCCCGGCGACGCGGCTTGCGCGACACGCAGTGGTCAGCGCTCTGATGCTGGGCCGATTTTGGCACGGATGCCGCGGTGGTCGGAACCCTCGATCGTGAACGTGCCGGCGTCGGCCACACCCCAGTCGGCGGGGATCACGCAGTGGTCGATGCGGAACATGAGCACGCGCCACCTCCAGCTGCCGGTGTAGGTGGAGCGGGCGCAGGTGGTCCGCATCGCATCGAGTCGACCGGCGGTCAGCACGCGGTAGCCCACCGTTCGATCGGAGAGGTTGAGGTCACCGATCAGCACCACCGGCTCGACCTCGGCGCGGACTGCGTCATCGAGCCGGTGCACGGCGCGACGGTGCTCGGCCATGCTCGCCAACCCGGTGCTGCCGTCGTGCACGATGACCGGGCGAGGAAGGTGGACCGCGCAGAGCACGAACGGGTGCGGGCCGTTGACGCGGATGCGCAGCGCTTCACGCCCCAGGGGCGGCAGCGGTGCCAACTCCTCGAACGGAAGGTGAGAGTAGATGCCGACGGCGTTGTCGTTGATGCGCAGCGCGTCCTGGCTGACGAGGTGATACGGGAACGCAGCGCGAAGCAGGGCCTCCGTCACCGTGGTCACCTCGCACGCGACCAGCACGTCGGGTCTCGCGTCGAGTGCGCTCCGCACGGTGGCACGCGGATCGGCGCTGTCGTACTGGAGGTTCACGGATACCAACAGCACGGGCGCGGCGGGTGGCGGTGCCGCCACCCGCTGGCGCGGGAGCGCGCAGTGAGCGACGCACCCGGCGAACACCCCGCCCGTTGCCGCCACGATCGATGTCGGCACACGGATTGCGAGCAGCACGATCCCGAGAACCACCAGGGCGATGCAACCGAGCGGCAGGGCGAGCACCAGCAGATCGCCGAACCAGGTGGCACGGCGCAGGAGCGGGACGTGGACGAAAGTCACCACGAACCCGGCCACGATCACCAGCACGTTCACCGGCACGATCGCCCAGGTCGCCACGAGCTGAAGGTAGCCGAGCGATCAGCGGGGGGAGGTGCGGATCGACTCGAGCAGATCAGCGAGCTCCTGAGGCGGCACGCCATACGTTTCCGGCAGCGAACGCTCGGCACCGGACGGGAGGTGCTCGAAAACCACCATCACGTTTCCCCGGCTGGGGTTGCGCCACGCAGTGAACGGGCCGCAGTCGGACAGCTCGAACGTGGTCAACCGGCCGGCCGCAGAGACCACGAACGATGTGCGCGTGATGAGCAGCGACCCAGGCGACAGGATCTGCCGCAGCGCCACAATGGCGCAGGCGCCGACAAGCAGTGCGATGAACGCGCCGATCACCGTGGCAACAGCGCCGACGCGGTTGCCGAGGGCGATGCCGGCCCCGAGGGCCACGAACACGAAGCTCCCGATGAGCACCCAGATCCACCGCAGCGCGCTCGCTCGCAACAGGATGCG
>JAYTSB010000498.1:0-3110 GCA_043745825.1 Actinomycetota bacterium
GTAGCCACGCCATGAGCCCCGACGCGAATGTCCCGCACCTCCTCCGCTGGGCCATCGGCCTCGGCGTCGGCGGCCTCGTGGTCTGGTGGGTGTGGCGCGTGTCCGCGCTCGAGGAAGCGCGGCACTCGTGGGTCGTCTGGGGCATCCTGATCACCGGTGTCCTGCTCGCTGAAGCGTTGCCCGAGGCGATGAAGGTCCTCCCCGAACCCGGTCTGCTCACGGGCACGTTGGTGCTGTCTTTGGTGGCGGTCTATGGGTGTGTGCCGGAGACGGATCACATCTACGGCATCGCCGCCGTGCTGATCGCTGTGGGCGTCATCGAGGTGTTCACCCGGCAGACGATGCCCATCGCGTGGCACGCGATCGCAGCAACGCTCGTGCTCTGGTCGGCGATGTTCGGTGCAGCCGGCCGTCAGCGCGCGTTCGTCGGCGGTCTGTTCGCGTTCTGGCCGGTGATCCTGCTCGCCTTCATCGCCACCGTCGTGCCCAGCATCGTCCGCTCGCAGTTCGTGCCCCGCGTGCTCATCGCTGTGCTGGGCGGTGGTGGCGCGATCGTGGTGGCCCGCACCGGTGCGTTGGAGCTCGGTCGCAAGCCCGCAGCGCGTGATGCGGCCGTCGTGGTGGCCGTGACGACGGTGGCGTCCTTCGTGATCGCGTTGGTCAGTCGCGCCAGGGTTGCACGCCGCGCGAGCTGAGCACGCTGCGCCGGTCGAGCGAACCGCTGAAGTCGAACAACGAGCCGCCGCCGTTCGCCTGCGCGTGCACCGTCAGCACGTCTTCGTGGGGAAGTGCCTGGGAGCGATAGATCAACTCGTACCTGCCGGGCGCGACGGTGCCGTTGAGATGCAGCGTGACGACGCTTGAGGCGCCGGACGGGATGTTGATGAACGTGGAGTACACGTTCCAGCCGAGTTCGGTCTGTTGGCCCATGTCCACCGCCTTGTCGTCAACGGTCGCGCCGAGGTTGGTGAGCCTGCTGTAGACGGTGAGCAGCATGCGGTTGGTGCCCGAGGGCTGGTCGATGATGTTGCCGATCACGTAGGCCGGATAGCCCGTCTCGGGCGCAGTGTTCTGCAAGGTGATCGTCAGCGTGGCGTCCACGATGCCCGTGGGCTCGTCCACCGTGGGTGTGTAGTCGATGGTGCGCTTCAGGAAGTTCTCGATCTTGTTGCCACTGGCGTTGATGCTGACCACGGCGATGCCGTCGGCATTGCCGTGCGGGCCGGTGTGGGCGGGCAGCGAGTTGTCGATGCCGATCGTGCGCAGGAAGTTCTCCTCGTCCTCGCGCTGCATCCACACGGAGATGTGCCCGCCCAGCGCAGCCGGGCTCAGCTTCTCGACCAACTGCTGCGGTGGCGGCAGGCTTGATGACAGCAACTGCTGCACGGTCAGCTCCGTCACCGCCTGGAGCGCATCCTCACGGTCGGACTCCGCCAGCTGGTACTGATCGAGCAGCAGGAACTTGGCGATGTTGCTTGCGTTGAGGGTCTGGTCGATGCCGGGCACGCTCACGCTGTTGCCCGTCGCGTCCAGCAGAGCGGCCAGGCCGAACGGGTCCACCACGAACACACCGTCCACGGCGTGGCCGGTGGCGGCTTTGTACATCTGCGACATTGCCCGACCCACCGACGGCATGTCGGGTGACATCGTCACGTTGCTCCAGAACTTGGGGTCGACGTCCCGGTCCGGACTCCCGGCGCCGAATTGTCCGTAGCGGTCGAAGAACTCCTGCGGCATGTCCAGCCGCACCCCATCGTTGCGCAGCGCATCGATGAGCCGGGCCGTGCGCCCGCTGGCCGACACCTTCAGCCGGCCGTTGGTGACGGTGACCTCGCTCCAGTTGCCCATCAGGCCGGTCACGCCGCGCGCTTCAGCCGAGTTTGTGAACGCGAACAGATAGCGGCGCGTGTCGTCTGCGCCGAGGATGGCCGGCGCGTATTGCGCGGTCGCACTCGCGCCAATGGCCTGCTGGTTCACACGGTCGGCGCGGTGGATTGCCCGGTCGAGACGCGACTGCAGCGGCGCTACCAGCCATGGCGAGTCTGCGTCGTGCAGCGCCGCAGACAGATCGGCGACGGTTGTTCTCAGATCGCCGAGCGGTCCGGTGAGGATGGTCACTGCGTCCACGTCGATCGCGCCATTGATGATGCGGAGTTGCTCCACGTCCACCACGGCCAGCGTCTTCGACGCAGCGTCCGCCGCGTCGCCGGCGCGGCGCAGCAACGTGGCCGCAGCGGATCGGTTCTGGGCCACGAACGGTACGAACTCGGCCAGCTTGGTGAACGGCCCATCGATCCGTTCGCTCGCGGCATGCAATTCGTCGGCGGCCTGGGCCAGCACCTGTGATGCCTCCGGCATCTTCGCCGCGTCGAGCGCATCGAGGCCGTCGAGGAGGTGGTTGTAGCCGTCGCTCGCGGATGCCTTGGCCCGGTATCCGCCAACCGCCATACCCGCCACTCCGAGGATCATCAGCACGAGGAAGCCGGCCAGGCCCCACAGCACCCGCTTGCGCACGTAGCGGTGGCGCCGCAGCCAACCGGTGACGACGACGAGTCCGATCGTCACGAACGCAACGAGCGCCGACGCAAGGAAGAACTGGCGGATCTCCAAACGAAACGCGGTGTTGACCACGATGGCCGCGATCGCGGCGCGCTCGATCGCCATGCTCGATTTGCGATAGCCGATGAAGAACGCACCGAGGCTGGCAACTCCGGCGACGATCGTGACGGCGATGCCCGAGTCGAGCGACATCGCCGTGATCACGCCGGCGGATGCCGCCAACGCCCACCACGGCGCCGATGCCCCGAGCCAGGTGACGAAGACGGGGAGGGCGAAGCTCAGCACGGCGTCCGGCACGGTTCCGCCAGTGGGGTGCGCGCCGGAGAACGCGGCCAACACGCCGCCTGCGACGGCGACGCCCAGCACGGCCCACATGTCCTCGCGGGTGATGGCGTTACGTCGTTGTCTGCCCATGGTGCGCCCCATTCTGACCGCGCCGCTGACCCCCGCAGAGGTCAATCGGCACGGCGTGTCGTCTTCATCCACTCCACGGTGGCGCGCAACCCGTCTGCGAACAGGATCGGTTCGATGCCGGGGAACAGCGACAGCAG
>JAYTSB010000499.1:0-2364 GCA_043745825.1 Actinomycetota bacterium
TCCCACCATCGCCCACCGTCTGGCCGCGCTGAAGGATCCGGCCGTGCGCGCCCTGCTCGTGGACGAGGGCAAGACCAAGGGCATGTGGTACGACCCGAACCACATCTACCCGCTCGGCACCGGCGAGTCGCCCGACTACAGCGAGCATGACGGCGTGTCCATCGCCCGGCACGCCGAACGGCTGGGCGTGCATCCCGTGGAGTTCGTCATCGACCGACTCATCGCCAGCGACGGCTTGGAGCTGTTCAACACCTGGTTCTTCAACCGCAACGTGGACGGCCTGGCCCACCTGTTGACGCGCGACCACGTGTACCCCGGCCTGAACGACACCGGCGCCCACGCCGGGCAGATCTGCGATGCGGACATGGGCACCCATTACCTGTCCTACTGGCATCGGACGCGTGGCATTGCCACCCTGCCGGAAGCCGTCCAACGGCTCACCGGCATGGCCGCCGGCGTGCTGGGCCTGGTGGACCGAGGCACGCTCATCGCAGGCAGCTTCGCCGATGTGAACGTCTTCGATATCGCCGCACTGGCGTCGGAACAGCCGCGCTACGCGAACGACTTCCCGAATGGCGCAGGCCGCCTGAAGATCGGCTCACGTGGGTATGCCGCCACGCTCGTCAACGGCTCGGTCATCACCGAGCAGGGCGTCAACACGGGGCAGCGCCCCGGCCGCGTCATCCGCGAGTTCAGTCGCGGCTGAGTTCGTACTGTCCGGCTCGACCGCAACTGCAACTGCCGTGGAGCCCAGCCGCGGGTTTCGCGCCCACGGTGGCTGTCGCATGAATGTTGACTGTCCTGCCCGCGTTTCGCGTGGGGTGGGACAATCTGTTCGTGGCGCAGAACTTTCGCTCGGGTGATCGTGATCAGTTGTGGTTGATGCCTCCGTCGGTGGCGGAGTGGTTGCCGGAGGGTTATTTGGGGTGGTTCGTGATCGGCGCGGTGGACGAGTTCGATCTGTCCGGGTTCGTGTCGAAGTATCGGGTTGATGGTCGTGGCGGGGCGGCGTATCCGCCGGCGGTGATGGTCGCGTTGATCGTGTACGCGTACGCGGTCGGCGAGCACTGACGATCACCCATCCCGACGGCACCATCCAGACCACCGGACCACCCCACGCCCAACGGGCGGCATGACCCCGGGACAGATGCCGCCTGACTCCGGCCAACGGGAATGCCCGACCCGGGAGCAAGTCGCATCGACGCGCGCAAGCGCAAGCAGAGACACCGTCGCGGTCGATGACGTGGGTCGACAGCCCGGGTCACGACCACGACGGCACGGCCAGTGACGACCGTTTCGGGTGTCGTCCAGACGCGTTCGCGACGTGTGCATCGGTGCGGAGATGATCGCCGACGCCTCGGCAGCGTCGAGTGTCATCGACCGGTGGTTCGATCTTCACACCACCGGGCTGAGCCCGGCCTAGTCTCGGCGGTCATGAAGCCAGCAGCACAGCTCATCGCCGAGGGGCGCGCCGCAGCACCGGCGCGGATTCCCCAATCGGCGTTCCTCCGCTCGGTCGGCGCGGCGTCAGAGGTCGAGTACAAGCTGCGATGCCGGGACGCCGGCACCGTGATGTACCACATGCACGTCGGCCTCTCGACGTGGGAGGCCACAGAGGACGCGCTGCGCACCGTGCACGACGGGCTCGCGGCCAAGGGTCAGCGGGTTGATCGCTTCGGGCTCGCGTTCGATCGGGCGATGGGCGTGCTGGAGTCCGAGCGCCAGCTCGCGGTGAAAGAGACCGGCCCGCGCGTGGCGGCCGACCAGTGGTCACGTCTCACCGATGCCGTGGCGATCCAACCACACGTCGGCGACTACATGATCGGCTTCCCGGCGGGGTTCCAGAACGCGAGCCGCGCCCTCGCCGCCGGCATCACCACCATCGGTAACGTCGGTCAGTACACGGCCTACGAGTTGATCGGCGGCTCGGACGAGATCCTGGTCACCGAGGAAACGGTGCGGGCGCTCGGCGCGCTCGCGGCAGCTCGCAACATCGGCGGACTGGCGCACTCCAACCTGGAGGACGGCTCTGCCACGCAAGGCACGCATTTCGGGTCGTACGTCGGCTGGGCTGCGTTGGAGCTCCACGTCGTGGAGGCCCTCATCGGTGCCCGACTCGCGCACTGCTTCGGCAACACGATCCAGAACCCCGAGCACCGCGCAATCGTCCACTTCGCGCTCGACGACCTGCGCGACCGCGACTCCATCGGATCGATGATCTACGGCAACACCGTGGATCACCGCGTCGGCGATCACGCCCGCAACACGGCGGCCACCACAGCCCAGATCATGTGCGACATCGCCCTGCAGCTGCGGCGCCCTACGGGTCACGGGGTGAACCCGGTGCCGCTCACCGAGGCCGAG
>JAYTSB010000500.1:0-1609 GCA_043745825.1 Actinomycetota bacterium
TGCTGGTCAACCGTTCCTGCCGGTCGGTGCCGTACACGGGATCCTGCTCGAAGTGCTGCTTGTAGCCCACCATCGTACGGCCCTCGTTCTCCAGCCGTACCTGCCAGAAGCACACGTTGCCGCTGAGGAATGCAGCGTTTCCACCCGCAGCGATGAAGCCCTCAACGGCGTCGCGCATCTCCCATGACCAGTATTCGTCATGGCCGACGCTGAGGTACAGCCGCCGCCCGTCGAGCAAATCGGGGACGAACTGCAGATCGGCGTTGACCGCGTAGTCGATGCCGAAGCCCTGGGCCTCCGCCCAGCGCACGAACGGCAGCTCCCAGGACGGCCAACCCGCCGAACCGGACCAGGCCGACAGGCCGTGCGTGCGGATGTGGTTCACGTGGGTGCGCATGCGTGGGTCGGGCGGACCCAGCACGGCAACGCGACTGCCAGGACCGTCGGGCTTGCGCAGGAACCCCGGAGCGAACGGGCGCACGAAGGCGGCATGGGTGCCGCCGGTGTAGATGTTCGTGCCAGCGACGTCGTTGTATGCGTTCCACGTGTTCGTGGACAGCACCAGCAAGGGACGTGACGGGTCCGGCTGCGCGGCGCGCACGACGAAGAAGCCGACAGCCTCAGGACGGTCGCTGGTGAGCACGACTTCGTAGTAGCCCGATGGCCAAGACGAGTCCACCACCAGGTCGGCGGTCACGGGCCAGTCGCAACCGAACGCATCGGCGTCCGGCGGCAGCTGCTGTGGCTGCACACGCACGTCACGGGTGTGCACCACCGTACGCTGCAGGCCGACGCGGGTCACCGCGAGACTTGCCGCGCCGAGCGGGCCGCGGGCGTGCACCTGAACGTGCTGGCCGGCCATCACGCTGTTCGGCCAGGCGTACACCGCCGGAGCCGCCGGATCGGCGGGCGGCGAATACGGCATCGGCCGATCGGAACTGTTCATCGGTCGTCACTCAGCTCGCAGGTCACTGGGCGAAGCTGTCGCGGAAATCGATCCAGTCCTTGAGCGGGCCAAGGTCGTAGTCCGGGCCGCCGACACTGACGGTGAACAGCGTGTAGCCCTTGGCAACCAGGCCCTCGGCGGCGTCATCGGGCGAGCCGCTGACAGCGGTGGACCGCTCGATCGCGTCCGTCGCTGATGTGATCGACCGTGCGCGCCATGTCGGCGAGCAGGTCGGGGTTGCGGTAGGTGTTGCACGTGACGAGTGCACCGATCTCCACCCGCTCGGTGGCCTCGGCCCAGGCGCCGAGCATCGTCCAGCACTCGAAGTGCTTGCCGTCGGCGTCGCCATACAGGGGGAAGAAGTGGTCCCAGTTGAACACGATGTCCACGCCGGCAACCTCGGCCGCAGCGACAGCGTCGCGGATGGCTCGGTAGTCAGCCTGTTGGGGCTGGATCTGGACGCCGATGCGAATCGTTGCAGTCATGCGATCACGATAGCGAGGGCGCCGTCGACCGCGCCGCCGACACGACGGGTGATCACCGCTTGGCCACGACCACCATCGTGTCCGCGGCGCGGTCGTGCCAGCCCCTTCCCTCGCGGTCCCACAGCACCGGCAGGTACGTCAGCAGCAGCACGCCGAACGCGGCGATCTCCACGCCCGC
>JAYTSB010000501.1:0-8344 GCA_043745825.1 Actinomycetota bacterium
TCACCGCGCCACCGCTCATCCACGTCTGCCGCGAGGCCGAGGTCGAGCCGGCGGATCCCACGCCGGTGTCGATGGGGTCGAGCAGCACCTCGTCCACGCCCAGCACCGTGCGGGCGATCTGGCCGGCGATCGTCACGAAGCCCTGCCCGACCTCGGATGTGGCGAACTTCAACGTCGCCACACCATCGGCCAGCCGGCAGCGCGCGGTTGAGTAGTCGTCGAAGCCCTCGCTGTACATCAGGTTCTTGATGCCGACCGCAAAACCGATCCCCCGCCGGATGTGCTGACGGTCGGCGGTGCGCCCGGCCCCACCCGGCAGGCGCATCGGGTCAGCATCGTGGCCGCCGACGGGTTCGTCCGGTAGGGGCAGCGCCGCCGTCTCGCGGATGCAGCGCGCGACAGGCGCCACGTTCTCGATGACCTGCCCGGTGATCAGCCGATCCCCCGTCTCCATCGCGTTGCGGAGCCGGAGCTCCACCGGGTCCAGACCACACGCCGCGGCGAGGCGATCCATCTGGCCTTCATGCGCGAAGCAGGCCTGCACCACACCGAAGCCACGCATCGCCCCGCAGGGAAGGTTGTTCGTACGCACGGCGTAGCCGTCGACAACGGCGTTGGCACACCGGTATGGACCCTGGGTGTGGGTGACGGCGTTGATGAGCACGGCCGAGGACGTGGACGCATACGCGCCGCCGTCGAACACCATCCGCGCTTCGATCTTCACGAGCCGGCCGTCAGCGGTGGCGTGATGACGCATCCAGATGCGCGCCGGGTGGCGATGAACGTGACCGAGGAAGCTCTCTTCGCGGCCGTACTGAATGCGCACTGGGCGCCCGGTGCGTAGGGCGAGCAGGCACGTGTGCACCTGGAGGCTGATGTCCTCTCTGGCACCGAACGCACCGCCCACACCGCCGAGCGTCAGTCGCACCGCCGCCGTCGGCAGCCCGAGGCACGCCGCGATCTGCTTCTGGTCCTCGTGAAGCCACTGGGTGGCGACGTACAGATCGACCCCGGCGCCACCCGGGTCGGGCAGCGCCAGCGCTGCTTCGAGCCCGAGGAACGCCTGGTCCTGCATACCCAGCTCGTAGGTGGCCTCGACGACCACGTCACCGACGGCATCCCGATCGCCGCACAGGATGCGCTGGTGGCGGATCAGGTTGCCATCGGGATGGATCGGTGGATGGCTACCGTCGAGAGCCCGCTCGGGGTCGGTCAGCGGTGCGAGAATCTCGTACTCGACGACGATGGCGGCCAATGCTCGCCGGCAGGTCTCGGGGTGATCGGCGGCGACGGCGGCCACCGGTTCGCCCACGTAGCGCACGTACTCGCTGGCGAACACAGGCTGGTCCTGGCTGATCAGTCCGTAGGTCGCCACCCCGGGCACGTCGGCGGCGGTGACGATGGCCTCCACGCCGCTGATCGCGTAGGCCGGGCCGAGATCGATGGAGACGATCCGCGCGTACGGGTGCGGTGAGCGCAACGTCGCACCCCACAGGCAGTTCTCCGCCGACAGGTCACCGGAGAACGCGAAGCTCCCCTGCACCTTCGCGGTGCCATCGGGGCGGGCCACGCTGTCACCGAGACGACCTGTGCCGCTGCCGGTGTCGTGACGAGTGGTGCGATCTGGCGTGGTGATGCTCACGCGTTGTTCCCGCTCGCATCCCGACGCGCCACGGACACGCGCTGCACGGCGTCGATGATGCGGCCGTAGCCCGTGCACCGGCACACGTTGCCGCTCAGCTCCTCGCGGATCTCCAGCTCGCTGGGCGCGGCGTTTCGCTCCAGCAGTGCGTGGGTCGCCATGATCAGTCCCGGCGTGCAGAAGCCGCACTGCACGGCGCCGGCATCGACGAACGCGCGCTGCACGTCGCTCGGTGCGCCGAGCGGTGCCACACCCTCGATGGTCACGATCGGCTGGTCGATCGCGCTGGCCGCCATCACCAGGCAGCTGCACACCAGCTCGCCCTCGATCAGCACGCTGCAGGACCCGCACTCGCCCTGCTCGCACGCGCCCTTGCTGCCCATCAGGCCGAGGCGCTCGCGCAGCACGAACAGCAGGCTCTCCCCCACCCACGCATCCTGAACGTCGTGGTCGGCACCGTTGACGTGGAGCACATACTGCTCATCGAACCCGATCGGAGCGCTCTGGCCATTCAGCTGGCTCTTCATCTGGGGCTGTCCACCTGGCTATTCATACGGGGTCTCCAGGCCATTCGGGAACGCCCTGCGCAGGAGTCGAGAGGACAACACGGCGATGGCGTGCCGCCGATACGCAGCGGTGGCCCGGTGATCATCGATCGGCCGGCTCGCCGCAGCGGCCAGCTCGCCGAACTGCGTCGCAGCCTCCGCGGAAACGGCGCGCCGGGGGATGTCGACGACTGAAGCAGCGAAAGCCTCGGCCTCGGCACAGCGGATGATGGTGGTGCCGACCGACCCGATCGCCAGCCGCACGCCGCCCGCAGGCTCGTGCACCGCCAAACACGCGCTGGCCAAGGCGATGACCATCGCGTTGCGCACACCGACCTTGCTGTAGCCCTGCCAGCCGGCCAGCACCGGCAGTGTGATGGAAGTGATCAGCTCGTCCGGGCGGCGGGCGGTTCGTTTGACACCCACCATGAACTCGGCCACCGGCATGCTCCGCTCACCCAACGCGCTGGCGAGGTGGACGACGGCGTCGAGTGCCGCCAGCACCGGCAGACCGTCGCCCGCGGGCGAGCACGTACCGAGGTTGCCGCCCAGGGTTCCGGCGTGACGGATCTGCGGCGAGCCCACCGTGCGCGACGCCTCGGCGAGCGCGGGCAGGAGGTCGGCCAGCGGCGGCTCCATCAGCTCGGCGTACGTGACCGCGGCACCGATGCGCACCGTGGCGGAGGCGGGATCGTGGGTCCAGGATCGCAACTCGGCAATGCGGTTGACGGCGAGCACGTTGTGGGGTCGCCGATGGCCGGAGTTGACCTCCACCATGGCATCGGTTCCACCGGCCAGCACCAAGCAGTCCGGCGCCTGTGCGAGCATCGCGATCGCGGCCTCGAGGGTGGTGGGGACAAGCACAGGCATGAGATGAGAACTTTACATTTCGTCAAGGCCCAGCCGTGGCTTCAGCCCGGACGAGCCCTACTCGACGACGACGCCCAGTATGGCCGGGTCATCCGGGGGCAGTTGGGGATCCATATCGGCGAGCGCATGGTGAACAATGCGCGCCACCGCGAGGTTGCGCACCCACTTGCGTTCCGCCGGCACCACGAACCATGGAGCGAGATCCGTGCTGGTCTCGTTGATCGCCGCCTCGTAGGCGCGCATGAACGCCGGCCACTGCTTGCGATCCTCGAGGTCACCGGAGCGGAACTTCCACCGCTTGTTGGGGTCGTCGACGCGGTCCTGCAGTCGCGTTCGCTGCGCCTCGTTGGAGATGTGCAGGTTGATCTTGACGATGCGAGTCCCTTCCTCGGCCAACATCCGCTCGAACTCGCGGATGTGCCGATAGCGGTTCCGCCATCGCTCTTCGGGAACCAGCTTCTTGACCCGCACGATGAGCACGTCCTCGTAGTGGCTGCGATTCCAGACCGCTATCTCGCCATCACCCGGCACCACGGCGTGCACCCGCCACAGGAAGTCGTGGGCGAGCTCGTCGTCGCTGGGCGCACGGAAGTTGGCAACGCGCACATCGGATGCGTTCAAGGGTCCGAACACGCTGCGAATCGTGCCATCTTTGCCCGCAGCGTCGATGGCCTGCAGTACCACCAGCAGGCTGCGCGAACGCTCCGCCGACAGGCGCTGTTGCAGCACGTCGATCTTGCCGAGCAGCTCGATCAGTTCGGCCTTCGCGGTCTCCTTCTCCCACCCGAACGTCTCGTCGGGCTTGCGGCGCTTGAAGCTGAATGTGGAACCGGGGCGCACGGCCATCCGGGCAAGGACCTTGTCTGGCATCTCAGCGACCGTAGCGGGCCGGCCAACCGTGCCCCGTCAACCTGGCCGGTCAGTCCTGCAGGAACGGACAGTGCCGGCACCCGCTGGCGCAGCACGTACCCCGGGCCGCCAGGATCGCCGCAGTGAACACCGCCAACCCACTCACCGGGTCACGGTACGACGGCAGGCCGGCGTCCAGTGCATCGCCGTGCAGGCGCAGGATCTCGGCGCGACGGGGGTGGCCGAGCCCGAAACGAGACGGATGCGGTGTCCGAATCGCGTCCTCACGTGGCACGAGAGCGACGATAGGGGCGTTCTTGTACTTCAGGTTGTCGGTTGCGGGATACGTGGGACTAGTCTGCCCAATGTCGCTGTGGCACAGGTCACAACGATGTGCAGACACCGACAAAAGGGGGAGTCCATGGGGACCACGAATCGAAGTGCGCGAGCAGTACAACGGCGCCATCCGGTTGTGTTGCTCGGCTCGGTGCTGGTGAGCTTCGCGCTCATCGCCGGGGCATGTAGCAAGAAGGACGACGGCGGTGATTCCGTCGGCAGCACCGCAACCACGCCGGCCGCCAGCAGTGCGCCAGAGGCGGACACCACCGTCGCGGGGGGCAGCGACACCACCACACCGGGCACCGAGGCAACCGACACCACGGCTGCACCGGACACCACCGTTCCCGCCGTCGAGGTGACACCCGGGGGCAAGCTCACCGTCAGTGGTGAGGCCGAAGTTGCCAACCCGTGGACGCCGGCTGCGATGCAGTGCGACTCGTACTGCCAAGAGCGCGCTCGTTCTTTCTTCGACCCCATCGGCGCGGTCGGTGCCGACTTGAAGGTGCACGGCGTGCTCGCCGAGAGCATCACCCCGAATGCAGACGCCACTGAGTGGACGATCAAGATCCGGGACGGCATCACGTTCACCGACGGCACCCCCGTCGATGCCGACGCTGTGATCTACAACCTCCAGGCGTCCGGCGGAGGCCTCCTCATCGGCAACGCCATCGTGGACGTTGCCAAGGTCGATGACGGCACCGGCAAGAAGATCCTCAAGATCAACAAGACCGATCCGCTCACCTTCACCATCTTCATGGGCAAGGGCGGCGACGAAGCCCAGCCGCTGTCGTGGCCCGGCTTCGACTACTACCTCACCGGTCAGCTCGGCCTGATCGGCTCGCCGAAGTGGCTGGAGGCCGTCAAGGCCGACCCGACGCTCGCCTCGCAGCCGGTGGGTTCCGGCCCGTTCATGTACGAGAGCTACACCCCGCGTGACTCCCTCGTCGTCAAGAAGAACCCGAACTACTGGCAAAAGGACGCCAACGGCGTGCAGCTCCCCTACCTCGACGAGATCGAGTTCAAGGTGATCGAGGACAGCCAGACCGCTGAAGAGGCCCTGAAGAACGGTGAGATCGACATCTTCTCGACGTCGACCTCGCAGGTGATCAAGGACTTCCGCGAAACGCCGGATGAGTTTCCGATGACCGAGCAGGACGAGTACGTCGAGACGAACTACATCCTCATCGACCTCGACAAGGCCGGTCCGCTCCAGGACGCTCGCGTCCGCTGCGCCCTGTCCAAGGCGGTCGACCGTCAAGAGCTCATCGATCTGACGGCCAGCGGCCTCGGCGATGTCGCCAACGGCCTGTTCTCGCCAGGCCAAGAGGGCTACCTCAAGGACAACGGATTCGATCCGAGCCAGGACATCGAGGGCGCCCAGGCGCTGATCGACGACTACCTGGCCGAGACCGGCGAGAGCAGCATCACGGTCAACTACGGCCACACCGCGACGGCGATCGGCGATCAAACAGCCGAGCTGCTGAAGGGCTACTGGAGCCAGATCGGTGTGAACACCGAAGTCCAGGTCGTTCCCCAGGACAAGTTCATCACCAACGCCCTGTTCGGCGATCCCGGCTTCTTCATGTACGGCTGGCGCAACCACGCCGGCTTGAAGGTCGACCAGCAGAACTTCTGGTGGAACTCGTCGGCTGCCCCGCCGGACGGTGGCCTCGCACTGAACTTCGGTCGTGTCCGCGACGACGTCGTCGACTCGAACCTGGCTGACGCCCGCAGCAACCCGGACGAAAAGGCTCGTCAGACCGCTGCGGAGAACGTCAACAAGCAGAGGGCCAAGGAGTGCTTCCAGATCCCGACGTCGTTCACGCTGTGGGGCACGCCGCACAAGCCCACGGTGCTGGGCCTCGGCACCACCACGATGCCCGACGGCACGTCCGCTCGCGACGGCGCCGGGTTCTCCGGTCAGTTCTGGGTCAACAACATCTGGATCCAGCAGTAACTCAATCCTGACACCGTGACGAGGGTGCTGGTCGCTCCGGCGACCAGCACCCTCGCCCTACCCTGTCCACCGTTTCTACGAGGTCCGCATGCGCTACTTCCTCCAACGTCTGTTCCAGTTCGTCATCGTGTTCTTCCTCGTGACGTTCGGGGTGCTGGTGTTCATGAGGATCGGGTTGAACAAGCCCGGAGACCCCGCCCGCACGATGCTGGGTGGTCAAGCAACCGACGAGCAGATTGCGGCGGTCACGAGCCGCTTCCATCTGAACAGCAACTACTTGGTGCAGTACTGGTACTGGCTCAAGGGCATGGTGTGGGACCTCGACTTCGGCTACTCGCAGCCGAACAACCTCAACGTCACCACCTACCTGAAGCCGCGGGTGCTCACCACCGTGTTCCTCGGCATCTACTCGATCTTCTTCGCGCTGTGCATCGCGGTCCCCGTGGCCGTGTACCAGGCCTACAAGCGTGACCGCATCTACGACAAGGTCGCCAGCTTCGGTTCGTTCTTCTTCGTGTCCGTTCCGGCACTGGTGCTCGCCCCGCTGCTCAAGTACATGTTCATCGACCACCAGCCCTTCGCCCCAGTGCTGCACCTGCTGTTCGGCGACAAGTTCGCCTTCCCCCGCATCGCCAACAAGGTGTATCCGTGGGACTCGCTCAGCGATCACATCAAGAACTTCTTCGTGCCCACGCTCACCCTGACGTTGCCGTTGGCGGCAGTGTTCGTGCGCCTCCTTCGCGGCGACATGGTGCAAACGCTGCAGGCCGACTTCATCACCATGGCCAGCGCCAAGGGCGTACCGCCCCGGCGAGTCCTGTGGGGTCACGCCCTGCGCAACTCTCTGTTCTCGCTGCTCACCAGCGTCGGTGTCCAGGTGGGAGGGCTCGTCGGCGGCGCCCTCGTCGTCGAGCAGTACTTCAACCTGAAGGGCATGGGGTCGTTGCTCGTCGCCGCGATCCTGTCCAGCGACCTCTTCACCGTTCAATCCGTTTCCGCCATCCTCGTGGCATGCGTCGTGCTCGTGAACCTGACGGTCGACCTCGGTTACGCGGTCATCGATCCCCGCATCCGCCACGCCCGGGCCCTCAGCTGAGCAGGAGAGAAACGACATGACCACCGCCATCTCCTCCCCCGCAGCTGCCCCGGCCGCACCCGCGCCCTCCACCGTGGTCCGCCGCAAGCGCACACTCAAACGGCCCAGCCTCGGCATGACCATCGGCGTGCTGTGGCTCGCGTCGCTCGCCTTCTGCGCCGTGTTCGCCAACCAATTGCCCTTCATTCGCGGCTACGACACCAAGCTGAAGATCAACGGTAAAGCCGGGCGCTACAACCTTGGCCCGGGCTGGCGGGCGTGGATGGGCACCGACTCCAGCTCGCACGACGTCTTCGCCCGCTGCATCTACGGCGCCAAGGTGACCCTCACCGTCGGCGTCCTCGCCACACTGATCGGCCTGCTGCTCGGCGGCCTGCTCGGCATCATGGCGGGGTATTTCCTCGGCTGGATCGATCGAATCAGCGCCATCGTCACCGACTCCCTGCTCGCCCTCCCGGCCCTCCTGCTGGCCCTGCTCCTCGTCTACCGCATGGACGACCTGAAGGACGTCTACACCTGGCTCGGCTGGCTCGACCGCAAATGGGAGATCACGCTCACGCTCGGCATCCTCGCCATCGCACCGTTCGCCCGCATCGCCCGTGCCCAGACCGTTGGCCTACGCGAGCGCGAGTTCGTGCTCGCAGCCCGCAGTCTCGGGGCCAAGAACGGGCGCATCATCGTGCGCGAGATCCTGCCCAACCTGGTGCCGGCGATGCTCACCGTTGCGGTCACCGGACTCGGCATCCTCATCGCCGCCGAAGGAGCGCTCGCCTTCCTCGGCCTCGGCGTCCAGCGCCCGCTCACGTGGGGCAAGATGATCAGCGACGGCCAGCGAGACCTCGGTCGAGCGTGGTGGGCAACGATGTTCCCCTGCCTGTTCCTGTTCCTCACCGTCATCTCGTTCAACCTCATCGGCGATCGACTTGCGCGCCGCTTCGACATCCGGGAGGCAGCGATATGAGCAACGTCAGCCAGGCCGCCTCGCGTGACATCGAGGGACCGCTGCTCGAGCTCACCGACGTCAAGACCCACTTCCGTACACCTCG
>JAYTSB010000502.1:0-5023 GCA_043745825.1 Actinomycetota bacterium
CGTAATCGATCTCCGTCCGGGCCGCGTCGCGGATGCCGTCGTCGGTCTGCAGCCGATCGACCTCGCTCTGCAACTGGTTGTTGGCGGCGTCGAGCGTGGCCAGTTCGCTGGTGCGCACGTCGAGATCGTGGCGCTGCTTCAGCCAGGACTTCACGGGCAGGACGAACAGCGCGGCGCCGATCGCCAGCGCGATCAGCGTGGCCACACCGGCCAGCACCAGCCTGCCGCGCCGCTGAGGCACGATCTGCTTGTCACGCGCAATGGGCGTCGTGAAGTCGTCGAGCAGGCCCCGTACCTCGTGGCGCGGTGCGACGTCCGGGCGCTGATCCACGCGCGGGCGCGAGATGGTGCTCGTGCGATGTCCGTCGGTCACGGCAGACAGCTTCGCATCCCGGTGGACGCGAACGGCGTCACTCGGGTTGCGATGTCTGAGCGGGGTGGTGGTGGGCTCAGCGGAGCGGGCCGAGCGCGCCGCGGCCACGGAACGCTGCGCCTTCGCCGAGTTGTTCTTCGATGCGCAGGAGCTGGTTGTACTTGGCGACGCGGTCGCTGCGAGCCGGGGCGCCGGTTTTGATCTGGCCGCAGTTGGTGGCCACGGCGAGGTCGGCGATGGTGGCGTCCTCGGTCTCACCGCTGCGGTGGCTCATCACGCTGGTGTAGCCGTGACGAGTGGCCAGCTCGACGGTGTCAAGCGTCTCGGTGAGGCTGCCGATCTGGTTGACCTTGACGAGCACGCTGTTGGCGACGCTGCGGTCGATGCCCATCTGCAGGCGCGTGGTGTTGGTGACGAACAGGTCGTCACCGACGAGCTGGATCTTCGCGCCGAGTGCAGCGGTCATGGCCGCCCAGCCGTCCCAGTCGTCCTCGGCCATGCCGTCCTCGATGGACACGATGGGGTAGGTGTCCACGAGACGTACCCAGTACTCGGTGAGCTCGTCACTGGTGAGCACCTTGCCCTCCCCGCTGAGGTGGTAGCGGCCGTCCCTGTACAGCTCGCTCATTGCCGGGTCGAGGGCGATGGCGATGTCTTCGCCAGGCGTGTAGCCGGCCAACTCGATCGCTTCCACCAGCGCCTTGATCGCGTCTTCGTTGGTGGCCAGGTTGGGCGCGAAGCCTCCCTCGTCGCCGACGGCGGTAGACAGGCCGCGGTCATGGAACACCTTCTTCAGCGTGTGATAGGTCTCCGTGCCCCAGCGCAGGGCCTCGCGAAAGCTGGCCGCTCCCACCGGCATGACCATGAACTCCTGCAGGTCGATGGTGTTGTCGGCGTGCGCTCCGCCGTTGACTACGTTCATCATCGGTACCGGCAGCACGTGCGCGTTCGGGCCCCCGACGTAGCGGTACAGCGGCAGATCCAACTCACCGGCGGCCGCCTTGGCCACCGCCAGGCTGACTCCGAGGATCGCGTTGGCACCGAGGCGGGCTTTGTTGTCGGTGCCGTCGAGGTTGATCAGCGCAGTGTCGATCAGCCGCTGCTCCAGCGCGTCCAGCCCGTCGAGCGCATCGGCGATCTCGCCGTTGACGAACCCGACCGCAGTGGTGACACCCTTGCCGCCGAAGCGCTTGCCACCGTCACGAAGTTCCACTGCCTCGTGCTCGCCGGTGGAGGCGCCGGACGGCACGATGGCCCGGCCGAGCGCCCCGGAGTCCAGCGTGACATCCACCTCGACGGTGGGATTGCCCCTCGAATCGAGGACTTCACGGCCGACGATGGACACGATCTCTGACATGGCCGCCACGCTAGTGCTCAAGGTGCGACCGCCAAGAGCCGATAGACAGCCATGTTCTCCGCCTCTGACGTGACGCCTGTCGCCCGGCCCTGGGTCCGCCAGCCGGTCTCCGATCTCGTGGTGCGTTCGATCGTGGTGGTTGCCCCACTCGCGCTCGGCACGGTGGCCGCACTGCTGGGGTTGCACTTCCAGCGTGAGTCGGCATCGGCGCGGCGCGGAGACCCACCCGATCTTTTGCGTTATCGCGATCCGATCAAGACCCTGCTCGCATCGATGGGCGTGATCGGCGTCGTCACACTTGCTGCGCTGGCGATCTGGAGCTTCATCGTCGTGGGCAACGCCAACCGCGTGTTCCACTCGATCCGCGCGCCGTGGTTCGCAGCGGCCGGTTGGTTGATCGCTCCAGGTCTCGGCCTACTTGCCAACGCCACGCTGGACTCGCGCCTGAAGTCGGGATCGCTCGTCGGCTGCACGGTCTTTCTTGCGGTGCTGTACATCCCGTTCGGCACTTTGGGTGGCGCCTCGAAAGACCTCGGTGACAGCTTCCACCTTGCGCGCATGTGGTTCCTCTCGGCGGGCGTCAGCGCGTTCTTGGTGATCGTCGGCATCTCTGGCGCCACCGATGGGCTGCCCGATTCCGATGTCGCCAATCGCCTGCGCATCCGTTCGGTGGCCTGCTACCTCGCCGCATTGATGCTCGCCGCCTGCTCGGCACTCGCGTTCGCAACGGCCCGCAACCTGCAGACGTACATCTCGCACAAGTGGTTGAGCGAGGTGGACCCGGAAGGTGCCGAGCGGCTCTACAAGGCCCGAATCACCCGCTCCGGTCGGCTGCTGAAGCGGCGAATGACGCCGACGCTGTTCCTGCGCGTCATGGTGCCCGCCGGCCTCATGGCCGCCGGGGGCTGGCTCACCTGGGAGGTGTTCGTGAAGCGGGGTCGGGCGCTGGATCTCCTCGAGATCGGCGACGCCGCGCAATCCCAAGCGGTGCTCGACCAGCTGCGAACCATGGCCACACGCGTCGGTGTCGTGGCCGTGGCGGTCCACGCCGTCTTCGTCGTCTGGGCCACCGTCGCGTCACGCAACGCCTACCGGCGCTCGATCATGGCGCCGACGCCGTGGGCAGTCGTGGCTTCATTCCTCGGCGGGCCGGTGGTGCTCGCGGCCGGCATCGGCCTGGGCGGGCCCTTCGGCGATGCGGTGCTGGCCGTCGGCATCGCGCTCGCCGTTGGCGGTTTCATCGTCGGCCAGCTCGTGCTCGGCCGAACGGTGTCGGAGATGAACGGCCGTGGACGGGTGTTCCTCGTCTGGGTCATTGCCGACATCGCCGCCATCCTGATCGGCCTGTTCGTCACGACCCACACCGGGGGGCGGCTGCAGGTCGTGATCGACGGCGTGACCCAGGGCGGCATCACGGTGATCAACGCCATGCTGGCCTGGGTGGCGATGACACGGCTCGACCGCACGTGTCGTTCGTTCCGTCACGCCGGCATGGATGCGATGGAGAACATGCCCCAGCCGACGGCGCCGCAGTTCACCCCATCTCAGGCGCTGGAGCCGTTGACCTTGACTTCGTCCCAGAGCTGATCGAGCACGGCCAGCCCGCAGTCGGCCAGGTCGATGCTCCGCTCGGCGGCAAGGCGCTCCACGCCTTCGAACCGCGTCCGGAACTTCGCCACGGCGGTGCGCAGGGCGACCTCCGGATCCACTTTCAGGTGCCGGGCCACGTTCACGACCGAGAACAGCAGATCGCCCAGCTCGTCACTCGTGGCGGCCGGATCGCCGAGGGCGTGGGCCTCCATCAGTTCGTCGATCTCCTCGGCAATCTTGGCCAGCGCGCCGGAAACCTCGGGCCAGTCGAAGCCGGTGCTCGCGGCCTTCTTCTGCGCCTTGTAGGCGTATGACAGCGACGGCAACGAGGACGGCATGCCGTCGAAGATGCTGGTGCGCCCCTTCTCCTCGCGCTTGATCGCCTCCCAGTTGCTCAGCACCTGTGCGGTCGAATCGACCGTGATCGGCGCCGTGCCGTCGGGACCGAACACGTGCGGATGCCGGCGCACGAGCTTGTCGTGCACGCCTTGGGTGACGTCGGCGATGGTGAACCGGCCCTGCTGCTCGGCGATGGTGGCATGGAACTCAACCTGGTACAGCAGGTCACCGAGTTCCTCGATCAGATCCTCGTCCGTCGACGCATCATCGGGGTCCAACGCCTGCAGCGCATCGACGACCTCGTAGGTCTCCTCCAGCAGGTATGGAATGAGGCTGGTGTGGGTCTGCTCGATGTCCCACGGGCACTGCTCGCGCAGCGTGCGGGCCAGCGCGTGGAAGCGTGCGTAGTGCTCAGCCACGCCGACACCGAGCCGGGGGATGTAGATGCTGGTGAGGTGGTCGGCCTCCACTGCAGTGTCGAGCTGGGCCCACGTGGTGTGCACGACGGCCTGTTCGGGCGTGCCCAGACGCTGCAGGATCACCACCTCGGCCTCGTCGTTCGACACGTCGCCCGCATCGTCGACGGCGAGCTTGATGTCGCTGAGCACCCAGTTGGCGTGGCAGTGAGCCACGAGCAGCGCGCCGTCGTGGCCGGCGGCGCCGGTGGCGAAAGTGTGCCCGTCCACCAACCGCACGCCTGTCTCCACGGGATCGATGCCGAGCGCGGCGTAGGCCAGGTCGAGGAACGACATCGCCGGCAGCACGATGCACTCGATGCGTCGGTCGCAGCGCAGCTGGGCGACGCTGCGCTCCAGGATCAGCGGCGAGCCGGGTACCGCGTAGAGGACCTCACCGTGCTCGGTGGCTGCCGCGACGACGGTCTCGGTGATCTGCACGTACACATCGGCAAAAGTGTCCGCCGCCTCGTACAGGCGATCGAAGCTGATCGCCTCGGGCACCAGCGCGGACGACGGGTGCCGTGACGTGCGCAGGAATCGATGCGGTGTTGCGGCGATCGCCGTGCGGGTCTGGTCGGTGACGTACTCGGGCCCTCCCGGGCCGAGCCCCACGATGATGACCCGCGGCGTGGCGGCAGCCATCAGCGCGACGGGGTCACTTCCAGCGCGCCCGGGTCCCACATGCCGTAGCGGCTGTCCACGGAAGCGTGAGCGCCGGTGATGAGTTTGCGTGCCGTTGCGGGCACCAGCGCCTGACGGACCAGCGGGGTTGCCGCGTCGGCGACCTCTGACCATGGACGCTGCAGGAACAGGTAATACTGCTGCGTGCCGTCGCTGGCAGCGAGCGTGATGGGCGCCGACGGCACGTCGACCGCTGTCAGGGAGAGGCTCTGGGCGATCTGCGCG
>JAYTSB010000503.1:0-8487 GCA_043745825.1 Actinomycetota bacterium
CATCCGGGCAACGGTCTCGGCGCGATGCGGCGACCCGGTGTGCATCGCTTGGAGCAGTCGGCCCAGCCAGGTCTCCGCCTCGTCCCAGCGACCGGCGGCGATGAGCAATCCGGTCTGGACCAGACGGCAGTGCTCCCCCAGAACGACGGGAATGCCGACCGGACCCTGCTCCGCAGCCTCCACGAGACGCGTCCACTCCTCCGCTCGCCCGACGTCGCCGGCACGATCGCACGAGGAAAAGGCCGAGCAGAGCGATTTCGGCCCAGTGGCGAGCTCTCGCGCGTCGCCAGCTGAGATCGCGGCCAGCGCCTCGTCGATGCGGGCGAACCCCTCGCGGAGTCGCCCCTGGCACACCAGTGCGAATCCACCGTCAGCGAGCGCCCGGATCGCCAGATCATCGTCACCGTGACGGTACGCGAGTGCCAGCGCTCGATCAGCACTTCGCTCCACGTCGATCACGTCGGAACGATCGCATGCCATGATCGCCAGCTCGAGATAGCCCGCCTCCACGCATTCAGGGTGCGGATCGATCAGGCGCTTGGCTCGCTCCAGCCAGCCCCTTGACGCAGACGGGTTGCCGAACACGCTGCCGTGCATCTCGGCCAGTTCCATCGCATCTCGCGCCGCGGGGGCCCAGGAGCCCGCCTCACGATGGAGGCGAAACGCGGTCTCGAGGTGCGTGCGCGCATGCTCGTAGTCGGCGACGAAGTATGCCATCGCGGCGGCCAGGTCTTGTTCCTCTGGCCGATCACCGGTGTCGCTCGTGCCGCTCACGCAGCCCGATCGTAGATCGGTCGTGGCAGTCCGCGATGCGGCACGCGCTCGGGTCGGTCAGGCGCGCCGGCGACGGCGGGCACGGCGTACGAGGAGGGCTGCCGTGGTGATGGAGCCGGCTGCCACCACCACCATCGCCCCGAGCGACAGCTCCTGCTTGCGCTTGGGGGTGATCATCGTCCACCACTTGGCCTCGGTGCCCTCCACGTAGGCCTGCTCATTGGTGACCGTGGGTCGCCAGCCGGCGGCACGCAAGCGATCGTTGGCCACCAGCCACGGCGACTTGGTGTAACTGCGCAGACCGGGCGGGATGGGGCCGCGCTGGAACCGCCAACGGATGCGGGCAACGACCTCGGCCACGCGATCGGGCAGCTTCACCTTCGGGGCCGATCCCGCCAGGGCGCGCACTCGTTCGCCCGCCACCCAACCGTCAGGGGCGACGTTGAAGACACCATCGAGACGCGATCCCGTCGCAAGCACGATGGCCGCGGCGAGGTCGTCGAGGTGCAGGAACTGAGCGCCCGGATCGTCCTCACCGGAACGCTGACCCATACCGGCGGCGAGCGCGCGGGCCAGGCTGGACGTACCGTCGGCAGCCATGGTCACCACGGGCCGCAGCACCGTTGCGGTGCGCCCCGGAGCACTGGTGCGCCAGTCGTCCACCATCTGCTCGACCGACGCCAGCTGGCGAGCAAACACGAAGTCGAGATCGGGACGCAGCGCTGCGTCCTCGGTGAGCGGAACCGGGTTGTTGGCCCACGCGCCGTAGACCATCGCTGACGACACCAGCACGATGTGCGTGGCATTGCGCTGCTGGGCCATCTCCAACATCGCCGCCACGCCCGTGGTCACGCTCTCGCGCTGCCGAGCGCGGGCGTCGTGGTCGCCGGCCGCGAGGTGGACGACGACGTCGACGCGGGAGCCCATGTCGACGACAGATGCAGAGCCATCAGATGCAGAGCCGACAGATGCAGCGTCGTCGGACACCGAGCCGCCTGCCGGGACGAGCTCGACATGGTCGAGGTTCGTGAGCCGGCCGACGACACGCGTGCCGAGGTTGGTTTCGGTGCCCGTCACCAGGATTCGGGTGGTCAGCACGGTCTCCACCCGATCGACGTTAACCGTTCGCGGGCCGTAGCATCTCGGTATGTCTGACGTGCCGGACAATCCCTTCGGGGATGCCGAGAACCCCTTCGGCGGTCTGCCGATGTTCGGCGATCTGGCGCGGGCCCTGTCCGGCCAGGGGCCGCTCAACTGGGACGCCGCCCGGCAGTTCGCCCAGCTCGCTTCCACCGAGGGCGCGGCCGAGGCGAACGTGGATCCCGCCATCCGCTTCGCGCTCGCCGATCTCGCCCGGATCGCCGAGCCACACGTGCTCGATGTGACCGGCCGCGACGTGTCGGGATACGAGCTGTTCACCACCACGCCGGGTGCGTGGGCCCAGCAGGCGCTGGAGGCCTACCGTCCGCTGTTCACCGAGCTCGCCGTGTCCCTGGGCAAGCGCCCTGCGGCAGGGACCGACGACGACGACTCCGTTGCCGACCCGATGATGGCGATGATGGCGGGCCTCAGCCAGATGATGGCGCCATCCATGCTCGGCATGGCGATCGGCTCGATGATCGGCCGGCTGTCTCGGCGCGCGTTCGGCCAGTACGACCTGCCTATCCCCCGCCCGGCGGCCAAGACGGTGTCGCTGATCCCCGCAACCATCGACGGCTTCGCTGAGGACTGGAGCCTGCCGCGCGATTCGATGCGCCTGTGGGTGCTGGTCCACGAGCTGACGATGCACGCCGTGTTTTCGGTAGCGCACATTCGCGAGGGCCTGAGCGATCTCGTCCGCGCCCACGTCGGCGCCTTCGAGCCGGATCCCTCTGCGGTGGCCGACAAGCTCGGCTCGCTCGACATGGAGTCGGGCGATCCGATGGCTGCGCTGCAGCGAACCCTGGGAGATCCGGAAATCCTGCTCGGCGCCGTGCGCAGCCCGAAGCAGGAGGCACTCCAGCCGCAGATCGATGCTGCCATGGGAGCCATCATCGGCTACGTCGACCACGTCGTCGACACGGTCACCACGCGCCTCATCGGCGGCGATGCGCAGCGCATCAGTGAAGCGGTGCGCCGGCGACGCATCGAGACGTCGCCCGACGATGTGTTCGTCGAACGACTGCTCGGACTCCACCTCACCCGCCAACAGGTGGAGCGCGGTCGTGCGTTCATCACGGGCGTGGTCGAGCGGGGAGGCACCGCGGCAGTCAACCAGCTGCTCGACGTGCCCGGCGCACTGCCCACACCAGCAGAGACGGACGCACCGGGGCTGTGGCTGGCGCGTCTGGAGATCCACCGTCCCGACCTCGACGACCAGGGTTGACCGTCAGGTCGGTTTGCGCTGGCGCGACCGACGCAGTGGATCGCCCCGCAGGGCACGACTGACCGCATCGTCAGGGAGGCCGAGATCGACGGGGCGTTGGTCCGGGCGTGGCGGGGGCAACGGTCGATTGGTGCCGGTGGTCGGCGTGGCGCCGTCGCGGCGCCCCTTGCGACGCTCCACCTCGATGGCCAACTGGCGTCGCACGCGCTTGGAGAACGGCTCGGGAATCGGCTTGCCCGCCTTCACCCGTCGGGTGCCGACGAGATACGAGCCTGCGGCGAACAAGGCGATGGCACCGACGATCGCGAACCCGATCGGTCCGTCGTTGTCGTTCTTGGGCGCGTAGATCACCGGGAAGATGCCGCCGATGACCCAGGCCAGCTGGAACTTGGTCTCGAACTGGGCGAAGGCGCGGCCTTGGTTGGCATCGGGGGCGTCGCGCTGCACGATCGAGTCGAAGGCCAACCGCCCGAGCGCTGCGGCGAAGTTCACCACCAACGCGAGCAGGACTCCCGATGCCACGCCGCCGAACACGGCGGCACCGATGCCGGCCGCAGCGGTGAGTCCCAGCGCACCGAGGAAGATCGGTTCCTCGTGCATGCTCTTGCGCAACAGCGGGGCGATCGCGTTGCCCACCATCACGCCGACCGTCACCATCGCGATCGCGATGCTCACGAGCACGGTGCCGGCCGATTTGTTGCGCAGCCAGAACGCGAGCAGGAAGAAGCAGAACCCCACCGAGGCCCGCAGCAGCGCCATCGCGCTTGCGGCGAGCGTGATGCCGGCCGACTTCAGCTCGACGCGCTCCTCGAGGCTGGCTTTCTTCGCGGCCACGACCTCGCTGGGCAGCTTGGTGGCGAACACGAACGCAGCGGCGAACAGGATCGCTCCGGCGCACAGCGCGCCCTCCACACCGAACAGGAGCTTGGCCAGTCCGGCGACAGCCGCGCCGACGAAGCCGAACACGCCGGCGATGAGGCCCAGCTTCGAGTTCGCCTCGACGAGATCGGCCTCGTTGCGAACCACCGAGGGCACCAGCGCCGACTTGGAGATGCCCTGGGTCTTCTGCAGGACGAGGGCGATGAACGCCAGCGGGTACAGCAGGATCAGATGATCGATCTGCGCGGCCATCATCAACAGCGTCAGGGCGCGTAGCAGGGCGACCACCTGCATCAGCAGCCGGCGGCCACCGGCAACTCGGTCGATGATGGGCCCGATCAAGGGCGCCACGACGAGGAACGGAACGAAGGTGACGAGCAGGAACAGCAACACCCGCGGCCGGGCCTCTGTGGGGCTGACCCCGATGAACACGGTGAGCGCCAGCGCCAGCGCCAGGCAACCGTCACCCGCGGCACTCACCGCCTGCACCCGAGCCAACCGCGTGAACGGCGAGATACGCGGCAGCGCCGTCGTGCGGCGCGCCGGCGATTCGGAGCGTGCCCGGGGTGCCTCGGCCGGGCGTCGGTTCTGAGCCCGCTGCGACATCGGCGCACGCGGCACCCGCGCCGGGTCTCGCGTTCCTCGCTGCGGTTCCGAGCTCACGCACGCATGCTAGGTGCAGGCCGTTCGTACTTGTAGCCAAGCCCACGGATGGTCACGATTCGTTCCGGCCTCGCCGGATCGGGTTCGATCTTGGCCCGGATTCGCTTGATGTGCACGTCCAGAGTCTTGGTGTCGCCGACGTAGTCGATGCCCCACACCCGGTCGATCAGCAGCTCGCGCGGCAGCACTCGGCCGACGTTGCTCAGCAGCAGGTGCAGCAACTCGAACTCCTTCAACGGCATGTTGACCGTCTCACCGCTGACGGTGACGAGGTGCTCGTCGGAGTCCAGGGCGACGTCACCCACCACCAACGACTTCGACGCCCCTGCCTCTGGCGAGGCGGGCGTGCCGGTGCCGTCCATCGCCGCCCGGCGCAACAACGCGCGAAGCCGGGCCACGAGCTCGCGGATTCGGTAGGGCTTGGTGATGTAGTCGTCGGCACCGACCTCCAAGCCCACCACCATGTCGATCTCGGCACTCTTTGCGGTGACCATGATGATGGGCACGTTGGAGGTCTTGCGGATCTCCCGGCACACGTCGATGCCGGAGATGCGCGGCAGCATCAGGTCCAGCAGAATGATGTCCGGCTTGATCTCGTTGAAGCGTTGCAGCGCCGTCGCGCCGTCTTGGGCGACCTCGACGCGGAAGCCTTCACGGTTCAGGCCGACGGTCAGCGCCTCGACGAAGCTGTCCTCGTCTTCGACGAGCAGGACTGTGGGAGTGCTCATGTTGCAGGTACCGGCCGATCGGGGATGTGCAGGCGGAATGTGGAACCTTCGCCCTCGCGCGACTCCACGGTGACGGCACCACCGTGGTTCCCGGCGACGTGACGCACGATCGCAAGACCGAGGCCCGTGCCACCCGTGCCGCGACTGCGGGCCCGGTCGACGCGGTAGAAGCGCTCGAAGATTCGATCGAGATCGTGGGTGGGGATGCCGATGCCGCGGTCGGCGACGACGAACGTGACGCCGTTGCCGTCGGGGAAGGCAGCCACGGTGACGTTGCCGTTGGCCTCGCTGTACTTCACCGCGTTGTCGACGAGGTTGCCGAGCGCCGAGGCGAGCTGTCCCTGATCGGCATTGACCGTGAGACCCGGCGGGATCTCGCCGACTCGAACCTCGACGCCGCGTTGCTGGGCGGCGTAGGTATTGCGTGACGACGCCGCGGCCACCAGCCCGGCGACATCGCACGGCACCACGACGAGATCGCCGCTGAGCTCGATCCGGGACAGCTCCAGCAGGTCGTCGATGATCTTGGCAACCCGGTGCGCCTCGTTCACGGTCTTTCCCGCCAAACGGCTGACCACGGTGGGGTCGGTCTCATCGATCAGGGTTTCGGCGAGCACGGCGAGCGCACCGATCGGCGTCTTCAGTTCGTGGCTGATATTGGCCACGAAGTCGGTGCGTACGGCATCGAGCCGGGACCGTTCGGTGACATCCTCGATCGTGGCGACGGCGCCGCGCTGGCCGAGCGGACTGGCGTGGACGATGACGACACGGCGAGGCGGACCGTACAGCTCGACGGTCTGTGAGCGATCCTCGCCACGCACCGCTGCGCGCAGGTGATGCTGCACGGCGGCCTGCACGAGCACCTCGTTGTGCGTGTCCCCGCCACCGTCGTCGGACGCTCGGTTGCGGGCCACGATGCGCGCGTCCGCATCGGCGACCACCACACCAACCGGCAGTGCATCGAGCGCAGCCTGCACACGGGCAAGCCGCATCTGCAGATCGTCGTTCTCCCGTCGCGTCACGACCTCGGCGATCTCACGCGTGACGGCGCGCTCACGCGCCGCCCGCCGGTTGGCGACCGCGCTTGCCACGAGCACACCGACGCCGACGCCGACGATCAGCCACAGGACGGCCATGCGCTACTCGCCGGCGCTCTCGGTGCGATTCGGCGGTGTCGCTGGGATGTCACCCGACAGCGCCTGGCGGGTGATCTCACCGGTGTCGTCGTTGTTGCGCGAGCGGTAACGCGCGGCACCCTTGTGCTCGGGCATCCAACCGGTGACCACAAAGCGGACACGCTCGCCGATGTTCACGGCGTGGTCCCCGATGCGCTCGTAGAAGCGGGCGACGACGGCGAGCTGCACGGCCACCTGGAGGTCGATGTTGCCGGCGGAGTGGCTCTCGAAGATTGCCTGTACGAACTGCTTCTGCAATGCGTCGAGATAGTTGTCCATGTCGTCGATGGCGGCGGCTTTGGCGGCATCGTTCTCGACGAACGCCTCGATCGCGGAGATGTACAGCTGCTGGGCCTGCTCGCCCATCCGGCTGATGATGCCGCGCAGGCTCGGGTCGAGCTGATGTCCGTAGATGCGCCGGGCCGCCTTGCAGATGTTGCAGACCAGGTCTGCGGACCGCTCCACCTCGGCGATCATCTTCAGCGCGGCCAGGATCTGGCGCAGATCGCCGGCCACCGGCGCCTGCAGGGCGAGGATCTGCACGCAGCGCTCCTCGAGGTCCAGCGAGCGAGCGTCGATCTCGTCGTCACCGCTGATGATGTAATCGGCACCTTCGAGGTCGCCGGTGAGCAAGATGTTGGTGGCGCGCGGGATCGCCTCCGTCACGAACGCGGCGAGGTGCACGAGTTCGGTGCGTACGTCGTCGAGATCGTGGTGGAAGCTCTTGCGTAGTTCGTTCATCATCCGAATCTCCCTGTCACGTACTGCTCGGTGCGGTTGTCGCCCGGCGTGGAGAAGATCGTCTTCGTCCTGCCGAACTCCACGAGCGTCCCGGTGCGGCGGTCGCTCTCGGTGTTGACCTCTGTGGTGAAGAACGCCGTGCGGTCACTCACCCGGGCTGCCTGCTGCATGTTGTGGGTCACGATCACGATCGTGTACTGCTGCTTCATCTCTTGCATCAGGTCCTCGATGCGCGCCGTGGCGATGGGGTCCAGTGCCGAACACGGCTCATCCATCAACACGACCTCCGGCTCCACGGCGATCGCGCGGGCGATGCACAGCCGTTGCTGCTGACCGCCGGACAGTCCCAGTCCGGATGCCTTCAGACGGTTCTTGACCTCGTCCCACAGTGCGGCGCCACGCAGCGAGGACTCCACGACTGCATCCAGCTCGGATTTCTTGCGGACGCCGCCCAACCGGGGCCCGAAGGCGACGTTGTCGTAGATGCTCTTCGGGAACGGGTTCGGCTTCTGGAAGACCATGCCGATCCGGCGGCGCACCTCCACCGCGTTGACCTGCGGGTCGTACAGGTCGATGCCGTGGAACGCGACCAGACCCTCGACCCGAGCGATGTCGATGAGATCGTTCATCCGGTTGAAGCAGCGCAGAACGGTGCTCTTGCCGCAGCCCGACGGGCCGATGAACGCCGTGATCTCCCGCTCGCGGATGTGCAGCTTGACGTCGCGCACCGCGCAGTGGCTGCCGTAGAACACTGACAGATCCGTGGTTTCGAAGACCGCCGGTGTGGGCACCGTCGTTGCGGCCGCCGGGGGCGCGGACGCAGCAGGCGGGATGGCCGTGCTCAGCTGTGGGTCGGTGTCTTCGGTTGACATCCATCGTCCTCGGGAGTCTTCATCCACTGTTCGTGCAGCGGATGGGCGGAACCGTACGGCTTCAAGGTAACCGCCAGCCTGATCTGAGGTGAACGAGACATGAACACAGCCCGAATGTACGGGGACCCCTGCTGGTCCGGCAGCGTTCTCGAATGGTTCTCGGGCCGACCTCGAACCGTTCTCGAACCGTTGCCGACACACCGGGCAGAAGTTGGCTGCCACCAATTCGCCTGTCGTTCATCTGTGGTTCACCTTCTCTGCGGTTGCCGTACACCTTCGGTCTTTACCGT
>JAYTSB010000504.1:0-3475 GCA_043745825.1 Actinomycetota bacterium
GCTGAACCAGAGTCTGACGCATCCGGTTCCCGCCAGAGATGATTCCCCAGCTCGAGCAGGCTCGACAGGTTGTGGATGTCGTGGTCCAGCGCCGGCGCGGTGGATGTGAACGGTGCCAGCCGCTGCAGTTCCGCACGGCGCTCAGCCTCGCGCGTGGCCACCATCGCGATGTCGTGGAAACGACCGGAGATCTCGGTCAGGATGCCGCGCACAACCTCTGGGTCGGCCGCCAGCACACGGCCGAGCTCGGCAGCCACACCGGTGTCGGCGGCCGCCGCACCCAGCTTGGTAGCGGCCACCGTGACCTGGGGCTCGCGCAGCACCGGCGGCATCGCTCGGTTGAGCACGATGCCGCCGAGGGGCAGGTTGCGCTTGGCCAACGCCGACGCCAGGAAGGCGGCCTCGTGGGCGGGCGCAGCCTCCAGCGTGGAGACGATCAGGAAGCTGGTTCGCGGATCGGCCAGCAGGCGCTCGACCTCGCGAGCGCGCTGCACGAAGCCCTTCTCCATCGTCTGGAACAGCACGAAGAACTCGGCGATGTCCTGCAGGAAGCGTGAGCCGAGGATGCGGTCGGCCACCTGGTAGAACGGCTTCGAGGCAACCGTGAAGATGCGCGAGCGGTAGGGCACGGTGAGCCACCGCAACAGTCGGCTGCCGAAGAACTCCATCATGCGCGACGGCGCATCGAGGATGTCGAGGGCGTTGCGCGACGGCGGCGTGTCGATGATGATCAAGTCGTACTTGCCGCTGGAGTGCAGCTCGTAGAGCCGCTCCATCGCGATGTAGTCGTGGCTCTGCACGAAGCGTCCGGTGATGTTCTGGTACAGCGGGTTGGCGAGCACGGTGTCGCGCAGCGTGGCGTCCGGAGCGTGCCGGCGGATCAACTCGTCCCAGCCTGCCTTGGTGTCCAGCATCGCCGCC
This sequence comes from Actinomycetota bacterium, assembly GCA_043745825.1. GTDB lineage: Bacteria > Actinomycetota > Acidimicrobiia > Acidimicrobiales > Ilumatobacteraceae > WLMZ01. Next base: position 922 of record JAYTSB010000504.1, read on the forward strand.
CACAGCTCGCCGCGCGGCTTCACGCCCGCGGCGGTGAACTCCTCGTTCGGCACCCGGGTCTCGGTGTTGCCGAAGCCCTGGAGACCGAGCGCGTTCGCCAGCCGCTTGGCGGGGTCGACGGTGAGCACCAGCACGCGTCCGCCGATCTCGACGACGGCCTGCGCGGCCAGCGCTGCGGCGGTGGTGGTCTTGCCGACGCCGCCGCTGCCGCAGACGATGATCATCTCCTTCGAGGCCAGGAGATCGGCAATGCCGACGTCACCCGTTGCGGGAGCCGAGCGCTTGGTGTTGGCCATCAGATGATCTCCTCGGCCAGCGCCTCGGCCACCAGGCTGACGACGCGGCGGCCGGTGGCGCGCGTGAACATTTCGGGGATGTAGAGCATCGCCAGGCCTTCGGCGATCGAGGGTGCCAGTGCCTCACGCAGATGATCGAGGTGACCATCGCCGATGCGCCGGCGGGATTCGTTGAGGAGCGCGGCGCGCATCACGTCGAGCACCGGGCGACCAGCAGCCTTGACGAGCATCTTCTGCGCCTCGGGCGTGAACAGTTGGTCGAAGACTTGCGCCTCGCGGGTTCCGAACAGGGCCGGCAGCACGCGGTTCACCACGATGGCTGCGCTGTCCACGTCGGTGCGCTCAGCGACGTGGGCGAGCAGGTCGATGGTCTCGTTGACGGGCATCTCCTCCGGCGTGGTGACCGTGACGAGACCGGTGCGCTGTGGGTCCTCGAGGATGTCGAGCATCCACGTGGTCTGATCCTTGACGAGGCCCACCTGGACGAGCTCGCTGATGACGCGCGGTGCGCCGATCTGGCCGACGATGTGGCCGGTGGCCTCGGCGTCCACCACGACGAGGTCGTAGTTGCGCTCACGAACCTCGTAGCAGAGCTTGCCGATGGCGAGGATCTCTTTCACGCCCGGCGCCGCATCGGCGACGAAGTCGAACGTGCGCGCCAGCGGCCCGATGCGGCCCACGAAGGGGATACGTACGAACAGCTTCAGGTACTCGCGCAGCGAGTCCTCGGTGTTCATCGACATCGCATACAGATCGGTGTCGACCTTGCGCGCCTCGTACGGGAAGGGGGAGCAGTCGAAGGCTGCGGCCAGCGACCCCTTGGCATCCATCTCGCACACGAGCGTGCGCTTACCATGCTGGGCGGCGAGCTGAGCCAGGGCAGCCGCGACCGTGGTCTTGCCGACACCCCCCTTGCCGGTGACGAAGAGCAGCTGGCGGTCGAGGAGGTTCACCGGTTGGGTCAGCCCCCGAAGCCGATGCGGCGCTCGCTCTCGAGCGTGCCAACTTCGACATACGCGATCTTGGCGGCCGCCACGCCGACGTCGCGGCCTTTCTTGTCGGTGAGCCAGAGCACATCGACTGCGCCGGACAACGCCGCTTCGACCTGAGTCTTCACCGCTGCACGGTCGACATCGTCGGCCATCTCGATGTTGATCTCACGGGGTGCTTGGGTGACGCCGATGCGTACGTCCACGATGGTCCTTTCGAGCAGATCGATTCACAGAGTCGATGCCCGGCCCATCGTACGAGGGCCGACCGAATGTGGCACCCTTTGGCGGGAAACGTGGGATCAATGTCATTGACGCCACGGGTGCGGGCGACGACGATGGCGAGATGCGCCGAATCGTCATCGCCTGCTTCCCCGGCGTGCAGCCCCTCGATGTGACCGGCCCGCACGAGGTGTTCGCCGGTGTCAACGAAACACTGGACCATCGCGCCAGCCCGGCACCACGCTATGAGCTGCTGGTGTGCGCGGCCACGGCGGGGCCGGTGGCCGGAGAGAGCGGGCTCACCTTTGTCGCACCGCAGGCGCTGCCCGGACGCGGCCCGATCGACACGTTGCTGTTGCCCGGCGGCAACGGCGTCTTCGCGGCCTGCGCTGACGAAGCGTTCGTTGCATCCGTGCGCCGCGTCGCAGCACGGTCCACCCGGATCGCCACGGTGTGCAGCGGCACGTTCCTCGGCGCGGCCGCCGGACTGCTCGACGGCAAAAGAGTCACCACGCATTGGGCGAGGGCCCGGCGACTGGCCGCCGAACACCCGGAACTGCACGTGGAGCCAGATTCGATCTACATCAATGACGGCAACGTCTGGACGTCGGCGGGTGTCACCGCCGGCATCGATCTCGCGCTCGCCCTTGCCGAAGCCGATCACGGGGTGGAGATCGCTCAACTCGTGGCGCGTCACCTGGTGATGTTCCTGCGCCGGCCCGGCGGGCAGTCGCAGTTCGCCGCGCCGGTGTGGGACCGGCCCGCCGAGCACGATGCGGTGCGCGCGGCACAGGATCTCGTCAACACGAACCCGGCCGCCGACCTGCGCGTGGGCGCGCTGGCCGCCGCCACGAACATGAGCGAACGTCATTTCACGCGCGTGTTCGCAGCCGAGGTCGGTGAGCCGCCGGCCAAGTACGTGGAGCGAGTGCGCGTGGAGACCGCCCGCCGCCACCTCGAGCAACGCGGTGCCACCGTCGCCGGCGTAGCACGCCAGTGCGGCTTCGGAACGGCCGAGACCATGCGCCGCTCGTTCCTGCGCCGCCT
>JAYTSB010000505.1:0-2604 GCA_043745825.1 Actinomycetota bacterium
GATGCCGCCGAGCGCGATCGTGGCCCAGACCACCATTGCGTACTCTGCGGTGTTCGTGGCCGCCACCGCCACCCGGTCGCCCTTGCCGATGCCATAGTCCACAGCCAGGCGCTGAGCGAGCTGGCCGACGATCCGTGCGGTCTCCGCGAAGGTGTAGTCACGGTCAACCGTGGCCAGATAGACGCGATCGCCGAACTGCACTGCGGCGGTGCCAAGGGACTCGCGCAGCGAGCGCTTGCGCTGGGCGAAGACCTCGGCGGGTTCGCCGAGCACGTCCTCGATCACCAGCTCGAAGGGCGCGCCAGCTCCCATCAGCGCCGAACGCGCCTCACCGGGCAACAGGTCGCCGAGGTTCCATGTCAGGCGTGCCGGGCGTTCGTTCGTCATCGATGGTCCTCGGCTAGAGCTTCAGTACTTTGGCGGCGTTGTCGCGCAGGAACTTCGGCCACACCTCGGCCTTGAACGGCACGGTCTCCATCTCGGTCATGATCCGCTCGATCGACAGCCCCATCGGAAAGTAGCCGGCGTAGATGATCTTGTCGGCACCGCGCGTGTTCGCGTAGTCGATGATCGCCTTGGGGTAGTGCCGGGGAGCGAACGCGCTGGTGGAGTAGTAGAGGTTCGGCCACTTCAGCATCAGCTTCACGGCGAGGTCCTGCCACGGCTCGCAGCCGTGGCGAGTGACGAACGTGAGGTCGGGGAAGTCGTACATGACCTCATCGATCAGCTCGACGCGCTGGGGCGCCATGCGCAGACGCGGCCCGGGAACCCCTGCGCAGCAGAACACGGCGATGCCCAGCTCGGCGCACTTGGCATAAATGGGGTACATCAGTCTGTCGTTGATCGCGACCTGCGGGAACGTGCCGGCTGGAAACAGGCCGACGGCGCGGATGCCGTACGTCTCGTAGTTCCTGGTGATCTCGCGAATGCCGGCCATGCCCTTGTTCGGGTCGCCGCTCATCGAAGCGATGAACCGATCGGGGTGGCGCCTCAGCGCTTCCTCACCGATGCTCTCGGCGCCGCCGACGCCGATCATCCCCCGGGCAATGCCCCATCGGTCCATCTCCCGCAACGTCACGCCGATCGGATCGTCGGAGCCGGTGAGCTTCTTCTCCGGCACGTCCTTGAACATGTATTCGGCAGGGAAGGCGAACTCCTCCTTGCTCTGGGTGTCCTTGACCTGATCGGTGATGAACTTGTAGACGCCCTTCATGTCGGCGTGGGGGAACCCGATCATCGTGTCGATCGCGCCAATGTCGCTGATGAAGGTCATGTGCTGACTCCTGCTGGTGTCGTGGTGGGTGACTTGCGAGTGGTGGTTCGTGGCCTGCGTGTGGTGGGTGGCGGCGAGAAGACGAGATCGACGCTGCCCAGCACGACCTCATAGACCCGGTCCACGGATACCCGGTCGAGCGCATACGAGTGCAGCATCTTGGTGAGCACGCACTGGATCATCATCTCGATCTGTGCGGCTTGCCGCGCAGGCAGACCGGCGAGGGTGTCGTGGTAGGCCGACGCGTAGGCATCGGCGAAGTCGCTGATCAGCTCCCGGGCATGGGGATCGTTCGAGCCCTCCATCACGATCTCGACGCGCAGGAACTGGGGCTTGGCCACGAACGCGGCGATGGACCGCCGCAGCAACTCCTTCAGCGCCAACCCCGGGTCTGTCGGCAGCGTGGTGCGCTGAAGCCCGCGGTTGAACGAGTCGACCCACAGCCGCATCACGGCGGCGTAGAGGTGCTCCTTGGATGCAAAGTACCGATACAGCGTGCCCAGCGCGACGTCGGCGCGCTGGGCGACGTCGCGCACCTGGATCTGGTCGTACTCACCATGCTCCAGCAGTTCCAGCGCAGCACGCACGATCTGGTCCCAGCGCTTGCGCTGAGCCGGCGGCAGCGAGCCCAGCGCGGGAGGCGCAACTCGCTCCGCCAGCCGCACACTCATTCGTCAGTTGCCGAACGGATCGAGCGAGCCGGACACGACCCACATCGCGAAGTACTGCGCCGACGCACCATAGGCCTGGGCGATGGCCACGTTTGCACCGTCGACCTGGTGCTCGCCGGCCATGCCGCGTACCTGCAGCGCGGCCTCGGCGAAACGCAGCAGCCCGGAGGCACCGATCGGATTCGACGACAGGACGCCACCGGACATGTTCACGGGGAACGAACCGTCAAGCGCGGTCGCGCCGCTCTCGACCATCTTCCAACCCTGGCCCGCCGCCGCGATGTGGTGGCCCTCCAACCACATCGGCTCGTACCAACTGAACGGCACGTACAGCTCGGCGCAGTCGATCTGCTCCAGCGGGTTGGTGATGCCGGCCTGCTGGTACACATCGGCGGCACAGTCAGCGGCACCGACCGGCGCCACGGGATCGCGACCCGGGAACGACGCCGGCTCGGACCGCACCGCGGACCCGAGGATCCAGGCCGGTTTGCGGCCGGCAGCGGCGGCGCGCTTGCCACCCTCTTCGTCGGTGAACACCACGGCGCACGCACCGTCGGACGACGGGCAGGACTCGAGGAAACGCACCGGGTCCCACATCATCGGAGACGCCTTCACCTTCTCCAGTGATATGTCCTCGATCTTGAGATGGGCGTACGGGTT
>JAYTSB010000506.1:0-3771 GCA_043745825.1 Actinomycetota bacterium
TTTCCCGAATGACTCAATGGCCGTGCACATATTCTTGTTTTGATTTTCCGGAAGAGGTTACTTGCCGTCGCTGTTAGGGTTAATACATCCCTTCATGTAACATGAGGCCTATGTGCTTTTTGATTCTCGGAGCGACATGCATAAAATCCTGGCCGGCAGTTTAGTTTTTCCCTCCTTTTATGCCGGTTCGCGTACACGCCGACGCGTGGAAGACATCGGCGGGTTGGCAGACTGCGGTGCGGGGCGGCGCGATGTCGGCCGAGCACCTCACCTACACGCCCGACGCCGAGATCCTCGCAGTGGGCACCACCGACACCGTCGCGGTGCTGCTCCCGGTCGCGGAGCTGATCTACATGACCGATCGTCGTGCCAACGCCCGGTTGTTCATCGACCAGCAGGTGCCGGTGGCCATCGCCACCGACTACTGCTCATCGATCCACGCCACGTCGCTGCTGAACACCCTCGCGGTGGCCGCACCGTGGTTCCGGATGACTCCCGGCGAGGTGCTCGTCGGGGCCACACTGAACGCTGCTTACAGCCTCGGAAGGCAGGGCGCGTGCGGTTCGCTGGACATCGGCAAGCGCGGCGACGTGCTGGTACTGGACTGTCCGCACCCCGACGAGATCTGCCTCGCTGCCGGCGCGCCGTTGCTGCAGCACACGATCATCGCCGGCAGCATCGTGCGCTGACGACGCGGTGACGATCAGCTGGTGAAGTCCACGCCCAGGGTGAGGTCGTCGTTGCCGCGCACCACGGCGATGTCGGCGGTGTCGGCGGTGACGGACTCAAGCGCGTCCTGCAGATCATCGATGGTGGCCACCGTACGGTCACCGACGCGCACGACGAGGTCGCCGACGAGCAGACCGGCACGTGCAGCCGGGCCCGCGTCGTCGAGCCCGCGGACGAGCACGCCGTCACGCTCGGGCAGTCCCACAGCGTGACGGAGCTGACGGGCGACGTGGTTCGGGGCCACGGCCACACCAAGCGTGCGCCGCTGCGGCGAGCGGCCCTCCAGAAGCTCGGCGATGCGCGCTCGCATGGCGTCGTCGGCCGACCGGGCGAGGTAGAACCCGTCGCCGACGCGGTGGGTGTTGATGCCCACCACCGCACCGGAGGCACTGAACACCGGGCCACCGGAGGAGCCACGGGCGAGCGGCGCGGTGTGCTCGATACTGCCGCGCACGACGCGTCCGCGTGGGCCGTGGAAGGCGTGGTCGAGTCCGCTGACGAAGCCGAGCGTGGCCCGCTCGCGATGACCACCCCGGCTGAGAGCCACGACCGCGGCGCCCATCGGGGGCACGGTGGCGGCGAACGACAGCGGCACCGCATCACCCGTGGGCACGGCGAGCACGACGAGGTCGCCGTCGGGGTCCACCGCGTGCACCGTGGCCTGCTCGGCGCGCGAATCGGCGAAGGTGACCGCAACGGTGTTGTCGCGCAGGTTGTGGGCGCTGGTCAGCACCCGGTCGGCAGCAATGACGAAGCCGGTGCCCCGCCCGTTGCGGCCAATGCTGACGATGGACCCGGCAGCGGTGCCGACGGTGGAAGCGATGAGATGTTCGAGTTGGTTGATCGCAGTTGCTGCTGACATGGAGTACCCCTGGTTTCATAGTTACTTGTGATTTGCAACTGTCTATACAGTATCCATATGCATGATCACACCGATTTCTCGCGTCAGACTGTGGAGATGCCGGACGCCCTGCTGCACGAGGCCGCCGAGGTTGCCGGGGACCGCTGGGTGCTCCTCGCACTGGGCGCGCTCGCCAACGGGCCTCGCCGGTTCGGGGATCTCGCGACGGACATCCCCGCCATCGCCCCCAACATCCTCATCGACCGCTTGCGAAGGATGGAGCGCCAAGGCGTGATCGCCTCCACGCTCTACACCAACCGGCCGCGCCGATTCGTGTACGAGCTCACCGAATCAGGCCACGAGCTGGCCACGCTGCTGCCCGGGCTCACCAACTGGGCGGCGCGACGCAGCGGCGGCAGTTCCCCGCATCGTCACGTCGTGTGCGACACCCCACTGGAGATACGCAGCTGGTGCCCGACGTGTGCCACCAACGTGGACGCCGCCGCAAACACGGCCACGGCGAACGAGGAACTCCGTTGGCTGTGACGCGGTTGGCAAGAGCTCGAATGACGGCAGCGCGTCAACCCACTGCGAAAACGGTGGGGAACCTCGCCGCCGGGTCCTGCCGATAGAACCCGGACAGCACCGCATACAGGTCCGGGTGCACCGCGCACATCTCCACGGGGCGGGAGAAGAACCCCTCCGTGGCCACCGCGAAGAACTCACCCGGGTTCTCGCCGCCGTAATCGCGCAGGATGCCCGTGGCCGTGCCCCGCTGCAGCGCCCGGAACTCGCGCGTGCACACCTCCACCCAGCGGGCGCGCGCCGCCGGCTCCACCAGCGGGGGGGTACCGTCGAGCACGCCATCGATCATGTCCAGCTTGTGGGCGAACTCGTGGTACACCACGTTCATGCCCCGAGCGGGATGACGGGCTTCGTAGGACACGGTGTCCCACGCCAGCACGGTGGGCCCGCCGAACTGGGCTTGGCCGAGGATGGGGTATGGATCGCTGCTCACCAGCCCACCGGTGCCCGTGCTGCGCTGACCCTTGAGGACCACCGTGGTGGGATGCACGAGGATGGTGCCGACGCCCCGGTAGGGGTCACCGTCGAGCTCCAGCACGAGCAGGCACGCCTGCGCGGCGATCAGCACCCTCATCGCCTCGGTGACCTCGAAGCCGTTGGCCGCTTCCCACCGCTTGGTCACCACGAAGTCCATGGTCAGGTGTTCCAGGCGAGTGCGCTCGTCATCGGCGAGCCGGGTCCACATCGCCCAACGCGAGCGCAGCATCGAGCGCCACTCGTCGGCGAACTCCAGTACCTCGAGCTGGCGACGGAGGCGCTTGCGGCGCGATTCGAATCGCATGCGGGGCACGCTATCGGGGCGACCGCTACGCTCGCCGGGTGACCGAGAACAGCACTGTCCCCGATCGCGCAACCACGGGACTGTCCGCTGCCGAGGTTGCTGAGCGCGTTGCCCGCGGTCAGGTCAACGATGTGCCCGACGCTCCCTCGCGCACCGTGACCGAGATCATTCGCGCCAACCTGTTCACCCGGTTCAACGCCTTGATCGGTGCGCTCTTTGCAATCGTGATGGTCTGCGGCGCCTATCGGGACGGTCTGTTCGGCGGTGTCATCGTCGCCAACACGCTGATCGGCATCATCCAGGAGCTGCGCGCCAAGCGCACCCTGGACCAGCTCACCGTGGTCAATGCGCCGAAGGTGACCGCCGTGCGCAACGGCGAACTGCAGCACCTGGCGGTCAACACGCTCGTACTCGACGACGTCATGGATCTGCTGCCCGGACAGCAGATCGTCGCCGACTCCGTGGTGCTCACCGCCAGCAACCTGGAGGTCGACGAATCCCTCCTCACCGGTGAGGCCGACCCGATCGTGAAGCAGCCAGGCGACGGGTTGCTGTCGGGCAGCTTCGTCGTCGCCGGCAACGCCCGCGCCCAGGTCGACAAGGTGGGGGCTGATGCCTACGCAGTGCAGCTCGCCGAAGAGGCGCGCAAGTTCACGCTCGTGCACAGCGAGCTCCGCGCCGCCATCGACCGCATCGTCACGCTCGTCACATGGGCGCTGGTGCCCACCGGCATCGCCCTGTTCATCCGCCAGCTGACCGGCTCGGCGAGCATCCGCGACGGTCTGGTCACCTCCGTCGGTCTGGTGGTCGCGATGGTGCCGGAGGGTCTGATCCT
>JAYTSB010000507.1:0-2575 GCA_043745825.1 Actinomycetota bacterium
ACGGCGTGCGGTACCGGCCACAGATCGGTGCACCGGAGATCTTCCGGATGGATCACGTTGTGAGCAATGGTGCGGGCCTCTGCGTTGGCAACGTGCTTGAGCTGGTTGTCGTTGGAGATGTCGCCCATCGCCCACACACCCTCGACGTTGGTGCGGAGCTGATCGTCGGTCGTCACGAATCCGTCGCCGTTGACGGCCACCCCGCCGGCCTCCAACCCGAGGGTGTCCGAGTTCGGAACCCTGCCCACCGCCACGAGCAGGGCGTCACCGGTGATCTCGATGTCCCTGCCGTTCTCGTGGAGCAGGACACTGATGGTTCCGTCGGCTTCGGTGACCTTCTCGACCCGCACGTTCATGTGGCACTCGAAGCGGTCGCGGTAGATCTCGGTGAACCGGGCGCTCACGGTCTCGTCCTCACGCGAGAGAAAGCGCGCGCTGCGATTGACCATGATGACCTCGGAACCGAGCGCGCCGAACACATGGGCCATCTCCGTGGCGATGTAGCCGCCACCGAACACGATCAGACGCTTCGGCAGTGACGGCAGCCGCATGATCGTGTCGCTCGTGTGGTAGGGCACCTCGTCCAGACCAGGAACGTCGGGGACCAACGGGCGGGCTCCGGCGGCGATCACGATGTCCTTGCCGGTGATCCGCCGTGTGGCGCCCGCATTCAGGGCGATCTCCAGCTCCTTGCGCCCCACGAACCGGGCGTGTCCCTCGAAGACCGTCGTGTTCTTCGCACCCCGGCGATAGGCGAGACCGTTCGGCGGGATGGGATCGATGCGGCCGAAAATGCGCTGGACGATGTCCGGCCAGCGAATCGCGTCGATGTGGGCGTCCACGCCGTAGGTGGAAGCGTGACGGATCTGCTCGGCGACGTCAGCGGCGTAGACAAACATCTTGGTCGGGATGCAGCCGCGGTTCAGGCACGTGCCGCCGAACACGTCGCGCTCGACGATCGCCACCTTCAGCGACTCGTATTCCGCGGTGAGGATGCTGTTGCCAGAACCGGTGCCGATGACGATGACGTCGAACGCCTCCGTGGGTGCGAGCGCGTTGGACTGGTGCTGGTGCCCGTCTGACATGGCGGCAAGCGTATGCCGAGGCCCGTCCGCCGCGTCGCGCGTCTCAGCCGGGCTCTTTGTGGTGCTGGGATCGTGCTGGGTCGTTCTTTGCGCAGGGTCAGGCTGCGAGGACGAGCTCGGTGAGCAGCTCTCCCGGGTCGCGCTGGCGATGCGTGCCCGGTGGTGTGCGACTGAGCTCCACAGAGATGGCATCGATCACGGCACGCAGCGCGGCGAGTTCCTCGGACACCTGCACCGGGCGGGCAGATGGTCGGATCGCAGCGACGCGCGCGCAGGTCTTGCACGAACGTTCGAAGGTTGGCACGAACCGACCCGGGATCGCTGCGGCGAGCAGCCCGCACAGGGTGAGCCGCCGTCGCCGCCCGTCCACGACACCGGCCGGTCTCAAGGCGTGTGGCCGCCCGGTCACCAGTGTGATCTTGCCCGCCTCATACCCGGCAGGCTGCGGGCGCAGGTGGCCGAGGAGACCGTTCGGCTGCATGATGATCTGATCGGGTGGCGGTAGAACTCCCAGCCCTCGGCGCCGTTCGTAGGCCCGCTGCCGACAGCTGTGCGAGCAGTAGATCAACGGACGACCAGGCCGGCAGGAGATCGGGAAGGTGTTCGTGCACCACCCGCACTGGCGATGCGGTGTGGCGGTGGCGGATGCACGTGTGGCATCGATGACAACAGGGTTCGTGGTCATAGTCATGAGGTGTACTCGCAGGGTGTCGCAGCGGTGATTCCGCCCGCCGTCAAGGCAGGCGTGCGGTGTGTGGTCCTGATGCTGCGGGGTGGACTGGGGTGGGCCCCTGCGGCTGGCCCCACCCACGCCGCCAGCACCCGCAGCGCCCGTCCTCGGATGCCTCCTTTCTGAATCTCCACGTGACGAAAGTCAGGGTCGCCGGAGGTGCCGATGAAACGAGGGTTCTGCGTCGCCGGCGACGACCACGCGGTCGCGGCGGCTGCTCATGCACCGACGAGCGTCGACTCGCCATCCGTGCCCCTCGTTTTTCGTCACGTGGAGATTCAGAAAGGGGTGCGGCGGGGCGAAGGGATGGTTTCGTCACGTGGAGATTCAGAAAGGGGTGCGGGCGAGCGAGTGGCGGTTTCGTCACGTGGACATTCAAGAAAGGGGTGCGGGCGAGCGCGGGGTGGTTTCGTCACGTGGAGATTCAGAAAGGGGTGCGGCGGGGCGAGAAACCGGCCGGTTGTCCCTGCTGGCCCGGCATCACGCCGCCACCCGGTCAGCCCCGGTCGACCTGCCCGCTCGGCGCCCTCCGCCCGCTCCGCCCGCTCCGCGCCATCCGCCCGCTCCGCACCGCTCAGCGACCGATGGGAACCTAGCCGAGGACGAGTTCGGCGACGGCCCGCAGCGTCTCCGGCGGGCCGCCGACGAGCATCGTGGTGACACGGCTGTCGCGCCACGCCCCGAGATCGTCGCGGATCTTCTCCTTCGGGCCCACCAAGCAGATCTCGTCCACCATGGCCCGCGGCACCGCGGCAACGGC
>JAYTSB010000508.1:0-7385 GCA_043745825.1 Actinomycetota bacterium
GTGCACGAAGTCGAGGCCTCCCGGTCCTGCGCCAACACTGGCATCCCTGCGTCTGCGACGCCGATTCCCCGGCCTGCGAGGTACATGGTGTGTGAACATGGCGGCGTGCCCCTCGACGAAGCCCCGACGATGTCCCCCGCCGTTGACACCACCCGCCACACACTGCGCCGCACCCTCGCCCCCGCCACCATCGCCGTCACCGCGGGCCGCCCACACGGAGCGGGCTCCACACTGAACCCGGCGATCGTGCTGGCCTCCAACTTCCGTGACGGCGGCGAGTACAGCCGCACCCACGGCACCGAGACCTGGGCCGCACTGGAGGACGCCGTCGGGGCGCTGGAGGGCGGGCGGGCCGTGGCCTACGCAAGCGGCATGGCTGCGGCATCGGCGATCCTCTACGCGTTGGCGCCCAAGGTGCTGGTGGTGCCATCGGTGAGCTACATGGGAGTGCGCGCAATGCTGGCCGAGCACCAGACCCAGGGCCACGTCGAGCTGCGTCCAGTGGACGTGACCGACACCGCCGCGATGGCCGCGGCGGCCGTCGGCGCCGACCTGGTCTGGATCGAAACCCCTACCAACCCGACGCTGGACGTCGCCGACCTGACCGCCATCATCGACGCGGCCCGTGCCAACAACGCGGCCACGGTCGTGGACTCCACGTTCGCCACCCCGCTGCGTCAGCAGCCGCTCGCCCACGGCGCCACCATCGCACTGCATAGCGGGACGAAGTTCATCGGCGGCCACAGCGACCTGTTGATCGGGTTGTGCGTGACCGCAGACGACGCCGTGCATGAGCGGCTCGTCGCGGCACGCACCTATCAGGGCGGCACCCCGGGGGCGCTCGAGGCGTTCCTCGCCCTGCGCGGGCTGCGCACGCTGCCGGTTCGTCTGGCGGCGATGGAGCACAACGCACGGGTCCTCGCGGAGCGCCTGCGCTCGCATCCGGGCGTGGAGGATGTGCGCTATCCCGGTTCCGGAGCGATGCTGGCCATCATCGTGCGCGGCGGCGCCGGACCCGCCGATGCCGTGTGTGCCGGCCTGGAGATCATCGTCGCAGCCACGAGCCTCGGTGGCGTGGAGTCCACCATTGAGCGTCGCCAGAAGTACGCGGGCGACAGCCACGTCGACCCCGGCCTGCTGCGCCTCAGCGTTGGGATCGAAGACGTCGAGGATCTCTGGGCAGACCTCGACGCCCATCTCCCCCGCTGAGACGCCTGTTGCGTGTGCCGGCAGAGTGGTGCCAGCCACACCATAGGACTGGAGCCTCCACCGTCGGCAGGAGCGACCGTGATGCGTACCGTGACATCATGCGATATGAAGGGTCGATCACCACACTGTCGTGGATTCCGCCGGAAGCCGTCGACGGGTTGGCGAAGCTCCCCTTCGGGCGCGGCGTCGCCCATTGGGACGTACCTCCGCCGGAACGGATCGGTGTTGCGGGAGCAACGATCGACGAGCTGAGCGCCGCGGACAGGCTCCGGTTCGCAAACCATCTCGACGCCTGGATCGAGGTCGACGAGCACGGCAAGGTCGTCGGCGCTGGTTATCAGGGTGGCGGCACGATCGGATCAACCACGCTGTCTTTCGGATCGCAGTTCACCATCGCCGCAGTGTCACTGCCCGACATGCAGGCCGAGCCGGAACTGGGCGATGGCTGGGTGCGTTTCCTCCAGACTGCGGGCGGTCGCACGGGTGTGCCGGCCCCCCGAACCGTGCGCCACCCGCCGTTCGTGCAGTACCACGCGCCGATCGCCTGGAGCACGTTGTCCCTCACGATCCACACCGACGGCCGGGTTGAGGGGGCTCTCGTCGGGGCGAGCCCGTTCCCACGACACTGGGTGTACGACAACGACGGACGGGTCACCGGCAAGAGTGGCGTGATCGACTTCACGTCCTGGTACAAAGAGGCGTTCGGCGACCACACTCCCTGGGGCGCGCTCGACTCATCAGCCCTCGTCACCACGATGGAAACAGCACTCGAGCGCCAGCTCATCCTGCAGGTGATGCGAGCAGGCAAGCAGCCCAGGTTGCGGACTCTCGAACCCGGCACTGTGCTCGTGCGTCAGGGCGACGTCGGCACCGAACTGTTCCTGCTGCTCGACGGCGTGCTCGCACTGTCGGTCGACGATGTCGAGCTCGCCCAGTTGGGGCCCGGTGCGGTGCTCGGCGAGCGGGCGGTCCTCGAGGGCGGACTGCGGACCTCGACATTGACTGCAGTGTCCAAGTGCCGCATCGCCATCGCCGACGCCGACGACATCGATCGCGATGCGCTTGCCGAGGTCTCCCTCGGGCACCGGCGCGAGTCTCAGTCGTGACAACGAAGCAGGGTTCGTCGATCCGAGTGCTCCTGGCCGATGACAACGTCATCGTGCGCGAAGGCGTGCGAGCCTTGCTGGCGCGCGTGAACGACATCGACGTGATCGCAACGGCCGACGACTTGCCGAGCCTGGTCGCGGCGGCGATCGAGCATGAGCCCGACGTGGTGGTGAGCGACATTCGGATGCCGCCCAACTTCCAGTCTGAAGGCATCGACGGGTGCAAAGAGATCCGCAAGAACTTGCCCGGCACGGGCATTGTGATCCTGTCGCAGTTCGACGACCCCGACTATGCGATCGCGTTGCTCGATGAGGGCTCCGCCGGCTACGCCTACCTGTTGAAAGATCGCGTGGCCGAGGGCGACCAACTGATGGCGGCCATCCGCGCTGTTGCAACGGGTGGCTCGATGCTCGATCCCTCCATCGTCGACGCCATCATGCGGCCCGCACGACACACGGGTGGTCTCGATCCGGATGAGGAGGCGCTGCTCGAGATGCTTGCGGCGGGCAAGTCACTCAAGGCGATCGCCGTGTCGCGCATGACGACGCCGGTCGCGGTGGCCGCCGACATCGACCACTTGTTCACACGGTTGGCAGAAAGCGCGTCGTCGGGAGCACAGAGCGCGCTGCGCCGTCTGCGAATGCTGCACGGCGCCATCGTCCGCCGTGAAGAGCAAGGGGATGCGCTGTCCCGACTCCTGCCGGGTGGCGTCGCCGAACAGCTGATTGCCGGCGGTGCCGAGCTCGGCGAGAGCCGACCGATGGATGTGACGGTCCTGATGAGCGACATTCGCGGATACACCACGATCGCAGAGCACGCTGACCCCTCCACACTCGTCCGACAGCTGAACCGGCATCGCGCAGAGATGAACCGCGCGATCCTCGGCGTTGGCGGCACGGTCATGCAGTACGTGGGTGACGCAGTGATGGCGGTCTTCGGCGCACCTGTTGCGACGACTGATCACGCTGATCGCAGTCTCGAGGCGGCTCGGGCGATGCACCGTGCGCAGCGCGTCGTCAATGCCGAATGGATACGCGACGGACTGCCTCCATTCCTGGTGGGCATTGGCTTGTCCTCCGGCGACGTGGCAGCTGCGTTCATGGGTTCTGAGGAACGAATCGAGTACACCGTGATCGGCGATGCGGTCAACCTGTGCCAGCGATTGCAGCAGTTCGCAAGCGATGGCCAGGTGGTGCTGAGCGAAGCAACATGGGAGCGTTTGACCGAACGCCCCGCCGACGTGGAACGTCTCCCGTCAAGCCTGGTGAAGGGCCGTGACACACCCGTCGAGCCGTACCGCATCACGGTGCCGATGGACGAACCTGAGCAGCCCGGTGACGACGATCTTCACCCGAACGACCCTGCGGTGTAGCCAGCACCACTGCGAACGGTGGACATCCCTCTGGCGGATCCGTTCGAAGTGGTGTGGAATCTGACCGCGACACCAAGCCAGTCGAAGGCGCACAGAGGAGCTCCCATGTCGACGAACGACGAAAACACAGGTCCAGCCATCGAGGTGCGTCAGGTCTACCGAACCTTCGACTCCGACACTGCGCCGGTGCGTGCGCTGCGGGGTGCCGACCTCACCGTGGACCGCGGCGAGTTCGTCGCCATCATGGGTCCGTCCGGGTGCGGCAAGTCCACGTTGCTCAACGTGATCGGTGGACTCGACGTCCCCGACGAGGGCGAGGTGTTGCTCGGGGGCACCTCGCTCGCCGGCAAGACAGCCGACGAACTGGCCCGCCACCGCCGCCGCCACGTCGGCATCGTCTTTCAGTTCTTCAACCTGCTCGACGGAATGAGCGTGCTCGAGAACGTGATGATGCCTGCCCTCATCGCTGGGACGCGACGCAAGCCCGCAGAGACCCGCGGGCGCGACCTTCTGGATCTGCTCGGCCTCTCGGACAAGGCCAAGGCGGCACCGACCACGCTCTCCGGTGGACAGCGCCAACGTCTGGCGATCGCCCGTGCGCTGGCCAATTCGCCCACGGTGCTCTTGGCCGACGAACCCACGGGCGCACTCGACTCCGAAGGTGGCGTCGAGATCCTCGAGCTGTTCCGGCGTCTCCACAGTGACAGCGGCCAGACGATCCTGCTGATCACCCACGACCAACCAGTCGCCGACGCTGCGCAGCGGATCGTGCGGATGCGGGATGGGCGGGTCGTGGCGAACAACGACGCGGCGCTGGCCGCAGCGGCCGACTGATCGTGGCGCTTGCCTCGCGCAACGCCGCACCGGTAGCTGACCCGGCAGCTGGCCCAGTCGCCATCCCGGCGCCGGACCGGACGACGTCGACGCATCCGCGTCCAGCGTTCTGCTTGCTCGCGGCTCCCGTCATCACCGTGGCCGCCGGGGTGGGAACAGCCCGGCTCGACACCATCGACCTGCGTTCGGTGGTGCTCCTCGGACTCGTGGTGGTGTGGTGTGCTGCGGCCGTCTTCGTGGGCGTCCGCCGGCGTGACGAGCCATTGGCACCGATCATGCTGGTCTCGGCGGGGGCCGTCGCGCTCGGCCTCCTGGCACGCGATCACCGCCCGCTCGGCGTGACCGTTGCCATCGCGTTGGCAGCAGGCTGCGCGCTGCACCTGTTGGCCGTGCTCGGGGCCGGCCCGATCAGCCGCTCGGTGCGCACACTCGTCATCGTCGGCTACATCGTGTCCATCTCAGTGGGGCTGGGCTGCGCCGGACTGGGCGCGTTCGGCGATCAACTCCTGCTCGTCAGCCTCTGGGGAGCGGCATTTGCCGCAGGTGGACGCACGGCGAACCTTCGCTATCGCTCCGCTTCGGCGGCTGTGCGTCGGCGGATGCAGTGGACGGGTTGGTCGCTGGCGGTGGTGCTGGAGATTGCGCTCGTTGTCGCGGCGCTCCGGCTCATGTCGCATTGGCCGCCGCATGCCGGCGGCATCGTGCTCGCTGCCACGGCGGTGGTGCCGCTTGCGTTCGTGGCGGCATCGCATGACCGCATGATCGCCCGTGTCGACCGCCTGCTGACCGCCACCGTTTCGGCCGCAGGGCTCACCGGCCTCGTCGTGGTGGCATATGGCGCCGTCGTCATCGCCCTCGGCCGACCGCTGCACAATGGTGAGCGATCGCTGCTGCTGTTGTCGATGGTCGCCGCGACCATTGCCGCTGCGGCCTTCCTGCCGCTGCGCACCCGTCTGGCGGATGCCGCGAATCAACTGGTGTACGGCGAGCGGGTCGCGCCTGACGAAGCCCTACGGACCTGGGGCAGCCGCCTGACGCGAGCCATTCCGCTGGACGAGCTCCTGCTGCAGCTGACCGAGTCGTTGCGAAAGTCGATGAGCCTCGCGTCAGCCGAGGTGTTCACCGGCTCGGGCGGCACTTATGAGCTCGCGGCCGGTGTGCCCCATCGCGCGGCCGCGCCGTTGCACGTACCGGACAAGGACCGCAGCGTGGTGGCGCGCGCCGGCGTTTCGGGAGGGACCTGGATCGAGGTGTGGCTGCCGGCACTGTCCGGCATCGCCGGCTTGATCCGAGTCGCGCCGATCGCACATGGCGGCGCACTGCTCGGCATGATCGTGGTCGCTCGTCCGATCGGCGCGAATCCCTTTTCCGACGAGGACGACCGCGTCCTCACCGAGCTTGCTCGTCAGGTCGGGCTCGCCCTGCACAATGTGCAGCTCGACTCAGCGCTCCAGGCCTCACTTGAGGAGCTGAAACGTGCGAACTCCGACCTGCAGGAATCGCGCCGGCGCATCGTGACCGCGGGGGATGCCGAGCGGCGCAAGCTTGAACGGAACCTCCATGACGGCGCACAGCAGCATCTCGTTGCAATGGCCGTCAAGCTTCGCATCGCCCAGGACCTGATCGACGAGAAGTCCGCAGATGCACTCGGTGTGATCGGTGAGCTGCGCAGCGATCTGAAGGACGCCATCGCCGAGCTGCGTGCGCTGGCACACGGCATCTACCCGCCGCTGCTGTCCTCGGGCGGGCTTGCCGAGGCGCTGCCGAACGCCGCGTCGCGCGCCGCCCTTCCCACCACGGTGGACGTCGCAGGCGTCGGCCGCTACCACGCCGACGTCGAGGCGACCGTGTACTTCTGCTGCCTGGAGGCACTGCAGAACGCAGGTAAGCACGCCGGGGACGATGCCTCCGTCGCCGTGCGTCTCTGGCACGACGAGCACGGTTTGCAATTCGAGGTACAGGACGATGGTGTCGGCTTCGACATCGAGCCGAGCGGCGCCCGCGGGCACGGATTTGTCAACATGGCCGACCGCCTGGGCACGATCGGCGGCAAGCTCGTGGTGACATCGACCGTGGGAAACGGCACGACAGTCCACGGCGCCATCCCACTTCCATGAGCGCCTCGCTCTTTCGCGTGGTTCGACGAATCAGGGCGTCGCCACGTTCGGTGATCGTTGCGATCCTGCTCGTCAGCGTGATCACGGCCGTGGCCCTGTGTGTGGCGGCCGGCGCGCGCCGCACAGCATCTGCGCCCGATCGATACGTGCGGGCGCACCCGGCCCAGTTCGAGGCAACGATCATGCAGTCGACGGGCCCCGCACGCACGGCGGAAATCGCGCGTCTGCCGGGCGTGCGCGCGGCGGCGGGAGCCTCCTTCGTCATGGGTCTGCTCCAGCACGGTGTCGACAACGTCGATGCTTTCGTGTTCGCCGGTGATCCAGGTTTCTCCGGCACCCAGTTGATCGACGGCCGGGTGCCGGCGGCTGCCACCGAATTCGTTGCGACGGGCGTTTTCATCCGTGCCGCCGGAGCGCGTCTCGGCGACCACTTCGACCTCCTGACCGTGACAACGGCGACGGCCGACTCCCTCGGCTTCGCCGGTCTCGCCGCACCGGATGGGCCACAGGTCGATGCGGTGCTGGTCGGTGAGCTCGGCGGTGCGGCCACGGGCGACCCGTCACGACCGCTCGACCCGATCGTCGTGTTCCCCGCCTCGCTGCTCGACCTCGGTGACATCGCCATCCGGAGCACGCCCATGGCGGTCAGCCTGGACAGCACCACGTCGGCCGAAGATCTGGCTCGCAGCGTTGCGCGCCTCGATCAGTCTTCGGGCTTCGAGGTGAGCGCCACCCAGCAGATCTCC
>JAYTSB010000509.1:0-11017 GCA_043745825.1 Actinomycetota bacterium
AGCGGCCACCTACCTGCAGAGCGTGCGCCGCTCGGGCCGCCACGGTGTGGCCCGGTTCGAGCGCTGGCTGGAGCGGGCCATCGAGCGGCCGCTTCCCAGCGGCAGCGGACTGGAGGTGGACCTGGCCGCGGCGCTGCGCAACGTCGGGCTACCCGAGCCAGTCCGTCAGCATCCCCTCCTCCTGCGCAGCGGAGAGACCATCCACGTCGACCTGGCCTACCTTCCGGCGCGCCTCGGCGTGGAGCCGGGTGCGACGTGGTGGCACGGGGGCGATCTACGCGCCCGCCGCGACGACGGAAGGGACCGTGCCTGCGACGAAATCGGCTGGAGGATCCTTCGCTTCGACGAGGTCGAGCTGCGCGACATGCCACGATGTGCCCGCCAGGTCGCCGCCATCCACCGGACGCGCTTGCAACAGTTTGCAGGTCAAAGTGCTCTCTAGAGGGCAAACGCCTGCGCGGAACTCGGGTGGGGTTGGGGGTCAGAGGAGGGCGGCGAGGGCCTGGAGGTGGGAGGCGGGGTCGACGCCGATGGCTTCGCCGTAGAGCTTGACCTTCGGCTCGGTGCCGCTGGGGCGGATCTGCAGGCGGATCTCGCCGAGCCAGAGGCGCAGCAGGCCGGCCTCCTCGAACCACTCCACGCCGGTGACGGGCAGGCCGTCGACTTCGGCGGGCGGCTCGGCGCGCATCCGGGCCACCTTGGCGGCGGCCTCCACCGGGTCGAGCCGCACGGAGAGATCGGCCACGACGTGGCGACCGAACTGTTCCGCAAGGGCGTCGAGCCGCTCCTGCAGCGTGACCCCATCAGCGGCGGCGAGGGCCGCGACCTCGGCCATCAGGACCGCAGCGGTGATGCCGTCCTTGTCGAGCGGTTGCTGCACCACCAAGTACCCGAGCGCCTGCTCGTAACCGAACACGAATCGCAACTCCGGGTGGTCGAGCGCAGTGCGGCCGATCCACTTGAAGCCGGTATACGTCTCGCGGAAGTGCACGCCGTGATGCGCCGCCATCCGGCTGAGCATCGACGACGACACGAGCGTGGTGATGACGAGGCGGTCCTCGCCACTCGTGTGGCGCAGGATGTGGTCGCCGAGAAGCCAGCCGATCTCGTCGCCGGTGAGACGCCGCCATCCGCCCTCAGGCGTGGGGATGGCCGCACCGAGGCGGTCGGCGTCGGGGTCGTTGGCGAGCGCAAGCACCGCGCCGGTCTCTGCAGCGCGGGCGAGGAGCAGATCCATCGCGCCTGGTTCTTCCGGATTCGGGAACGAGACCGTGGGGAAGCTACCGTCGGGCTGCTGCTGCTCGGTCACGACGAATGGCGCCACGAACCCGGCGTGCTCGAACGCTTCGAGCAGTGTCTCGCCGCCCACCCCGTGCATCGCCGTGTAGGCCACAGGCACCCCCGCGAGATCGGGACGCAGGCGGGCCGCCGGCACGGCGGCGAGGTAGTTTGCGAGCGGTGCCCCGTCGAGCCGCACGATCAGAGAATGGTCAGGTTCGGCGAGCGGGACCGTGCACGGGTCGAACTCGTCGATGCACGCGGCGATGCCGATGTCGTGGGGCGGCACGATCTGCGCGCCGTCACCGAGGAACACCTTGTAGCCGTTGTCCGCCGGCGGGTTGTGGCTCGCAGTCACCACCACGCCTGCGACCGCACGATGCTCGTGGATGTTCCACGCCAGCACCGGCGTCGGCAAAGCCGACGGGAGCAGCAGAGCTTTCACGCCCATCTGCGCGAGCACGCGGGCAGTGTCCATCGCAAAGTCATCGCTCTTGCGGCGGGCGTCGTAGCCGATGATGATGCCGCGCTCCGCGGCATCATCCCAATGCTGCAGCACGTACCGGCCGAGTCCGGCCGCCGCCTGACGCACCACCAGCCGGTTCATCCGCAGCGGCCCGGCACCCATCTCGCCGCGCAGGCCTGCCGTGCCGAACTGCAAGCGACCATCGAAGCGGGCTGCGAGCACGTCGGCCGGTCCGTCGAGCATCGCCGCCAGCTCACGGCGCACGTCGTCGTCCGGCTCGGCCGCCAGCCAGTCGCGAGCGCGCCTGGCGGCAACGGCGGGATCCGGGGCAGGCGCCGGCAGCTGGCTCATCGTGCCAACTTACGCAGTTCGACCAAGGGTCGCGCACCGACGTGGGAGATCACCTCGGCCGCGGCGATCGAGCCCAGTCGGCCGCACTCCTCCAACGAGTGGCCGTTGGTGTAGCCATAGAGGAACCCGGACGCGAACAGGTCGCCGGCACCGGTGGTGTCGAGCACCCGAGCGACCCGTTCGGCCGGCACGGTGAGCACTCCATCGCCGGTGATGATCACCGAACCCGATGCGCCGCGCGTGATGACTGCGAGGGCACAGTCCTTGCGCACGGCCGCAACAGCTTCTTCGAACCTGGCTACCTCGTACAGCGAGACCAGCTCGTCCTGGTTGCCGAAAAGGATGTCCACCTCGTCGGCCACCAAACCGCGAAAGTCCTCGCGGTGGCGATCCACGCAGAACGAGTCGCTCAACGTGAGCGACACGTCGCGCCCGTGGGCGTGGGCCACTTGCGCCGCGGTGCGGAACGCCTCCTTGGCCTCGGGCCGGTCATACAGGTAGCCCTCCATGTACAGCACCTTGCCGGCGGCCACCGTCGCTGTGTCGATGTCGGGCGGACACAGCAACGACGACACGCCGAGGTAGGTGTTCATCGTCCGCTCCGCATCGGGCGTGACGACGATGATGCACCGGCCTGTCGGTACGTCGGCCTCGGGCGCACCCGGACGGAACGTAATGCCCACGGCGCGCAGGTCGTGACCGAACACGCGGCCGAGCTCGTCGTCGCAGACCTTGCCGATGTATGCGGCGCGCCCGCCGAACGAGGCGATGCCGCACATCGTGTTGGCCGCTGAGCCGCCGCTCATCTCCACCGCTGATCCCAACGCCGTATACAGCGAAACCGCCCGTTCGGTTTCGATCAACGTCATCGACCCCTTCACCAGCGCTTGGTGGGCGATGAAGGACTCGTCGGCGTGGGCGATGACATCGACCAGGGCGTTGCCGATGCCGACCACATCGAACTCAGGGGTTTCCAGCACGTGATGTGACGCTAGCGGACCCGACCGCGGTCCACCCCGCTCTGCCGCCCTCCCCGGCCGCCTGCCCCGCCACCCTCCCGGCCCGCCCTCCCCCGGCACGCTCCCCTGGCGCGTGGAACCGCACGCGCTGCGTCACTAGGGTCTGATCCCATGCCGACGACCCGATCGCTGTACCGCCGGCCGCAACGCTGGGCAAGAGCCGTGACGACGGCAGCCGCATCAATTGTCATGGGGTCCGTTGTCATGGGGTCCGTCGTCATGGGGTCCGCCGCCTCGGCCAGTCGGACGCAGACGCTCACCGCGACAGGAACCGTGGAGCGGGCTGCGACCGCCACCCAGCAGGCCCGCCGTGTGAGCGTGGAGGCCCGCAAGCCGATCTTCCCCATGCAGACCACGCCGATGTGCTACATCCTCGACAATTTCGGCGCACCGCGGTCGGGTGGCCGCATCCACGAGGGCACCGACATGCTCGCCAAGCTCGACCAGGAGGTCTACGCCGTCGTGGACGGCACGCTTGGCAACCAGGTCATCGTCGGACAGGCCAACTCGAGCCTGTCGGGCAACTCATGGCGCCTCACCGTGGCCGGCGGCAAGACGTTCTACGTGTACGCGCACCTGTCTCACTTCGCGGCCGGGCTCGGCAACGGTTCGGTGGTCGCTCAGGGTCAGTTGATCGGCTACGTCGGCGACACTGGCAACCCCGGACCCGGCAATTACCACCTCCACTTCGAGGTCCACCCCGACGGTGGCGCAGCGATCGACCCCCTGTCGGTGCTGACCGTGCCCAGCGCCTGCACCGTGCAGCGCAACGCCGGCTGACCGAATCGCACGAAGCGCCCGGCCGCCCCGGCTCATCACGATCAGCTGTCGGCCGGCTCAGGCCATGCGGGTCGACGCGGCGCGCATGGCCGCGGTTACCTCGTGCTCGCGGTCGTTGCCGGCATCCAGACCGGCGATCACACCGGCAACGTCGGCGGCGCTGCGATTCTGGCTCAGCTTGCGCTTGCCCTCGATGGCGGTGATGCGCAACTCGACGCCCACGACGGCGCGGACCATCGAGGCGCTGTAGTCGACGGGAGCATCAGTGACCGCCCACGGCTCGGCTGGTGCACGACGAACGCATCACGATCGGCGACATCGAAACCCGCAGGACGGTACATGCCGGATGATCCTCATGTCAGGGTTCTCGGGTGGAGGTGAGGGGAATCGAACCCCTGGCCTCGACTGTGCGATAGTCGCGCTCTACCAACTGAGCTACACCCCCGAGGATGCGGTCGACAGCTTAGCGGTGCCCGCTGACAGAACCGGACTCTGAAATCAGGCGGCGCGGAACCAGGTGGCGTCAGCGTACGAGCTCTGGTGCTGCTCGATCTGGCGGATCTGGACCAGCTTGTAGCAGTAACCACAGAACGACAGGAACGACAGCGCGAAGGCGTACATCATCGCGTTGGTGGGCGTGGTGGCAGCCAAGAACAGGGTGCTCGCGGTGAGCATCAGCAGCCCGAAGAACACATTGGTGCGCCGCCGGCGGAGCTCCGTGCGGCTGGACACGTTGCGGTGCACCATCGCCTGACGGTGCTGGCCGTGCTGGCCGTGGAGGATCTGCGGCCCGCCGGCTTCATGGTGGCGCGCCGTCGACGGCTCACCGTGCACACGGCGCGCCGGCTGACCGGCGAACTGCTCGCGGTGCTGGGCAGAGGCCACAGACAGAGTTCGGTGCATCTGCCCGGGGCGCCCGGGCGCAGCGGGGCGGGCGAGCGGCGACTGAGCAAGCGGGCGTCCCATCGCCCGCATCGGCGCCATGCCCCTGGTGGGAACGGAGCGCTGCAGGCTGGACAGCTGACGGTTGAAATCCGAGACCGAGCTTCCCGGGCGGTTCTCGCTGCGGTTGCGCAGGAGCGGGGGAAGGAGCACGGCCGCCCAAGCGGCGGCCACCGCGAGAAGAACAATCTTGGTCACTGTTCACCGCTTGTTGTGTGAGAGGTATGGGTCATGATGAGAGGGCGTACGATCTGCGAGCCCGAGTCAGGCGGTCACAGGTCCGTAACAACATTACGATTGTACAACATTCGCAACAGGAGCGGCAACGTCGCCGCCACGACGGTACGTGCCGGAGCGCCCGCCGGTCTTCTCCCACAGCGCGAGTTCGCCGATGACCATGCCCTTGTCGGCCGACTTACACATGTCGTAAATGGTCAGCGCGGCCACCGAACAGGCGTGCAGTGCCTCCATCTCCACGCCCGTGCGGTCGACCGTGTCGACCTGGGCCTCGATCGCGATGTGGTCGTCGCCGATCTCGAAGTTGATGTGCACGGAGCCGACGAGCAGCGGGTGGCACAGCGGAATCATGTCGGAGGTGCGCTTCGCCGCCTGGATCCCGGCGACGCGAGCTACGGCCAACACATCGCCCTTCTTGACTTCACGGTTGGCGATCGCCGCGGTGGTCTCGGGCTGCATCGCCACGATGCACCGGGCCACGGCGCGACGGTGCGTCGGTTCCTTCGGTGTGACATCGACCATGCGAGCCCGACCCATGGGGTCGAGGTGGGTGAACGAGAGATCTGACATCCGGCCAACAGCGTAGTGAATGGGCGGGACGCGTTCTGTCACCGCACAGATCAGCCGTGCAGATCAGCCGTGCAGATCACCCGTGCAGATCACCCGCGCTGGTCACCCGTGCCTGGGGCCGGTGTCCACGACCTCGAACGCCGTGCCAGGCACCGACTTCAGCTGGCCGAGGTCGACGTCGTTCCACCCCGGGCTGGGCGCGCCCTGGAAGAACCAGTTGCTGCCGTTGTCGGCAACGATGAAGCCGTAACGCTGGAGAGCGACGGCAATCACCCGTGCCTGGCCGGTGAGACCGCCGATGTCGTAATCGGCGCGCAGTCGGAGGCGCAGCCCCATCGGCGCGAGGTTAGGGTCCGTGCGGCTGCTGGCGAAGTGGGTGGCGGGCAGGATGTACGCACGCTGGGTCTGGCTGAACGTGACCCGGATGGCGTGGTCGATGTGCCCGGCTGCGACCTCCTCGTAGCGCACCAGTCCGGGCAGGACCGGCAGCCCGGCCGCGTCCGCACTCGTCCAGCCGAGCGGACGGAGCGCATTGGAGGAGAGGTCGAACACCGCGCCCCAGCTGCCCGCCCAGCCCGTGCCCTGGCGCATCGAGTTGGCCAGTTCATACAGACGGCACGTGCCCTGCTGCAGGACGAGGACATGGGCGTCGCCAACGCCGCCGCCTTCGACGGGCGCATCGAGCGGGAACGGATACGGCCCCGGGTCACTCTCGGCGGCGCCGCCGTTGAGGAATGTGATCGGCACGAGCGGCTGGCTCGCCGGCACAACGGTGAATGGGATGCCGTAGGCCTGGTTCTCGCCGAAGTCGGGGTGCAGGTTGTGGGCGCCAATAGCCTGGATCGTGGCGATGGTCTGCGCAGAGCCGGCCCGCAGCGGCGCCGTGTCGATGCGCGTGTTCCAGGCGTTGTCGGCCGGAAAGATGGCGCACCCGCCCAGGGTTGGACCGGTGGCCAGCGGGATGATCCGCTCGGCCAGCAATGTCGCCCGGGCGGCCCCATTGACCTGGGTGATGGCCGGTGCCGCCACAATCGCCACCGCCGTTCCGAGGAGGCCGACCAGGCCCACCAGGCAAACGACGCCGAGAGGGCCGAGTGGGCCGAGGCCGACGGCGAGCACCCGTTGGTACGGGCGCCGCCGGGACGAACTCGGCACGTCAGCCGCCGATCTGGCTCATCGAACGGTTGGGTCGGATGAAGTTGACCTGGTTGATCTGGTGGCCCGCCCACTTCGTACCGACGGCGCGCTGGATCTCGGCGGCGAGATCGTCATCGCTGGCCCCGGAGCGCATCAGGTGCAGCAGATCGAACTCGTCGGTGGCGAACAGGCACGTGCGGAATTGACCGTCAGCGGTGAGCCGAACCCGGTCGCAGTCGCCGCAGAAGGGCTGGGTGATCGTGGGGATGACGCCGATCATCCCGCCGCCATCGAGATACCGCCAGCGATCGGCCGGCGCTGAGCCGCGCGCAGGAACCAGCTCCAGCGGGTACACGGCATGGATCATCGCGACGATCTCGTCCTGGCTGACGACCTTGTCGTTCATCCAGTGGCCAGACGCGTCGAGCGGCATGAACTCGATGAAGCGGATCTCCACGTGGCGCTCACGGCCGAACTCGGCGAGGGCAAGGATCTCGTCGTCGTTCACGCCGCGCTCGACGACGGCGTTGATCTTGACCGGCGCGAAGCCGGCCTCCTTGGCTGCTTCGATGCCGTCCAGGACGCGTTCGAGTTCATCACGGCGAGTCATCTGCAGGAACTTGTCGCGCTGCAGGGTGTCGAGGCTGACGTTGACCCGGTCCAGGCCGGCGTCGCGCAGCTCATGGGCGAGGAGGCGGAACGAGGACCCGTTTGTGGTCATCGACACGTCGGGCTTCTGACCCGCCAGCGGAGATGCCGACGTGGAGGGCACCCGCAGCTGCGCGAGTTTGCGCACCAGCACCGGTAGATGGGCGCGCATGGTGGGCTCGCCGCCGGTGAGCCGCAGCCCATCGACCTCGAACCGCTCCACGAAGATGCGCGCCAGGTGCTCCATCTCTTCGAAGCTGAGCACGTCGGCGCGGGGCAGCCATTTCATGCCCTCTTCCGGCATGCAGTAGGTGCAACGGAAGTTGCACCGGTCGGTGACCGAGATGCGGAGATCGCGAATTGTTCGCCCGAAGGGATCGACGAGATCCATGTGTGCAGGCTACGCCGTGATCCCGCGTCCCGTCACGACCCAACCGTGGCGACCCGACCCGTCACAGCCCGTCACGACCAGAGCAGGTAGACGGTGACGTCCTTGCCGGCCTCGACGGTGTCGCCGTCGGGCAGCTCGGCAAGCGCGGAGGCCACGGCCGATGCGGCGAGTTGATGGCTGCCCTGCGGACCGCCCGCGCTCACGTGGTACCGACCGTCGGCTGCGAAGTGACCATGGACCCGCTGGTAGTGCACCTTGCCGTCGGGACTGCGGCGAAGTGGCGTGTCGGCCACGGCCGTGATCCGCTGGCGCAGCAGCGGGTCGGTGTGTCCCATCAGCTGGCGCAGTGCGGGCCGAGCAAGCAGCTCGAAGCTCACCAGCGACGACACGGGGTTGCCGGGCAGGCCGAAAACCGGGATTGTGCGGCCGACGCCGTTGCGCAGACGCCCGAACGCGAATGGTTTGGCAGGCTTGATCGCGATCTCCATCCATTGCATCTCGGCGATGCGCGACAGAACCGCTTTGACGACGTCGAAGTCGCCCATGCTGACTCCACCGCTGGTGATGATGACGTCGCACGTGTCGGCGGCCTTGCGCAGCGCACGCTCGAGTGCCGCCTCGTCGTCGCGGATGACCCCACAGTCGACCGCCACCGCACCGGCCTCGCTGACGAGAGCGAGCAGCATGGTCTTGTTGCTCTCCCGAATCTGCCCGGGACCAAGCGGGCTACCGTCGTCGACGAGCTCGTCACCGGTGGACAGCACGGCGACGCGGGCCCTGGGCACGACATCGATGGACAGAGCATTCACGCTCGCGAGTACGCCGGCGACGGCGGGGCGGACGATGGTGCCGGCATCGAAGACCGTGGCGCCGTTGCGGATGTCGTCTCCTGCGGCGCGCACCGCCTGGCCGGACTTCACGGTCTCGTGGATGCGCACCCGGCTCCCGCCGTTCAGACGCTCGGTGCGCTCGACGAGCACGATTGCATCGGCGCCGGCGGGCACGGGTGCGCCCGTCATGATGCGCATGACTTCGCCCGGCCGGAGCACGCGGTCGGTGGCCGCACCGGCAGCGATCTCCGCAACCACGGGCAGCTCGACGGGCACCGTCGCCACGTCGGACGCGATGACCGCGTAGCCGTCGAGCGCACTGTTCGCGAATGGCGGAACGTCTTCCGGCGCGATCACATCGTGGGCCAGCACGCAACCGTCGGCAGCCGCCAGCGGCACCGTCACGGCCGCCAGCGCACGGCACTCTGCGAGCACGATGTCGCGCGCCTGGTCGATGCTCACCCGCAGGCGCGGCACCTGTTGCCCGGATGTCTGCTGCATGCGTGCACCGTATCCGCTGCCGGCACCGATGCTGGCAGACTCGATGCATGGCCAACGACGGCATCCCACCGGCAGCCGGCTCACCGGGTTCGTACATCCCGTTCTCGGCCGATGGCCACGTCGTGCGCTGGGCGCCGTGGGCCGCAGACGCTGGGCAGGGCTCGGTGGACGAGGCGGAGACTCTCACCCTGGCATGGGAGAACGAGGCCTGGACCGCTTCGGGTGTCGGGGGCGGCGAGCACATCCACTACGTCCTGCGCATCTCCCCCTCGTGGCACGTGCGCCAGTTCCTGCTGTTCCGCGACCTGGAGGATCCTGATCTGTGGTTGGGCACCGACGGCCACGGGCGTTGGGGTGAGATGAACGGCGCGCACCGTCCCGAGCTCGACGGCTGCGTCGATCTGTACCTGGCTTGCACGCCGTTCACGAGCACACTCCCGATGCGCCGGCTGCCGCTGCACGTCGGCCACACCGCCGACATCACGGTGGCCTCGGTGGACGTGGAGACGCTCGACATCCAGCCCGACCACCACCGCTACACGCGCATCGATTCCCACCGTTGGCGATTCGAGCGGCTGTCCACCGGCGAGGCCTGCGAGTTCGACGTCGACCAGTACGGGCTGGTGCTCGATCAGCGGCAGCGGTTCCGCCGGATCACCTGACCGACCTCGACAACCCAGCGCAGTTCAGCGCAATCCGACAGTCGACATCGGCCGGTCTGTGTCGATCGGTGCTGTCATCGAGGATTACTCAGCCACCCAGGACCCTCAGCCACCCAGGACCCTCAGCCACCGAGGATCGCTCACCCGCCGAGGATCCGATCCAGTTCGGCGCGAAACCCGGGGCCGTATTGGGGATGGTCGAGGGCCAGCTCCACCACGGCGCTGAGCCAGCCGACCGGATTCCCCGTGTCGAACCGGCGGACATCACGCAGGACGCCGTGGAACGGCCCCGTTGCGGCCTGCACCCGCAGCGCATCGGTGAGCTGCAGCTCGCCACCGGCACCGGGCCGCAGCTGAGCGATGGCGTCGAACACATCCGGGGTGAGCACGTAGCGGCCGATGATGATCAGGTCGCTCGGCGCGTCGGCGACGGCAGGCTTCTCGACGAGGTCGGAGATGCCCACCACGCCGTCGGCGTCCACATCGCCCGTGGGGGTGATGACCCCGTACGCGCTGACCTCGTCAATCGGCACCCGCTTCAAGCCCACCACGCTGCCGCCTGTGGATTCACACACCGCGCACATCGCCGCGAGCAGTTCACTCGATCCCATCAGCTCGTCCGGCAACATCACGGCGAACGGTTCGTCGCCGACGGCCTCGCGTGCGCAACCCACCGCATGACCGAGACCGCGAGGCTCGTCCTGGTAGGCGAAGCTGACGCGCACCTCGCTGCCGATGGCGCGCAACCGTTCTGCCATCTCGATCCGGCCGCTGGCCATCAACTTGTCCAACACCTCGGGGGCGTCGTCGAAGTAGGCCTCGATCGACGGCTTGGAGCGGCTGTTCACGATCACGATGTGGTCGATCCCGGCGCCGACGGCTTCGTCGATGACGAGCTGCAGTGCCGGCACGTCGATGATCGGCAGCAGCTCTTTCGGCACGGCCTTGGTGGCCGGTAGGAAACGCGTGCCCAGGCCGGCGGCGGGTATGACGGCGGTTCGGACTCGCATGGGGCGTGAGCCTACAAAACCGCTACGCTTGGCACTCACCAACGTCGAGTGCTAGCCGCCTGCGGAGACCGAGATGCCCACCTACGTCTACAAGTTCATCGAGACCGGCGAGACCATCGACGTGCAGCAGGCCTTCAGTGACGATGCGCTCACCGAAGCCGTGCATCCCACCTCCGGCGAGACCCTGCCGGTCAA
>JAYTSB010000510.1:0-2541 GCA_043745825.1 Actinomycetota bacterium
GAGCGTTCGACGGGGCCGAGCAGGTGGGCGGCGGCGGAAGCCACCAGCAGCGCTGCAGTTTCCGCCACCTGCGCTCTGATGCCGATAGTGCGTACGCAGGGCGCCGACGAGGCCTCCAGTTGCCCGTCGTCAATGCCGACGACGGGCAGACCCAGGGCGAGCCGGCCGTCGAGCACGAACCGCTCGCGGGTTGCCACGACGTCGACGTCGTCGAACTGCAGGTCGCGAGAGCGCAATGCGTTGTCGATCAGCGTGCGCACCTCGGCGGCGGTTGCCTTCGACGACATACCGATACCGAGGACGACGCTCACTTCTGGCCCCAGCAGACGAACGTTGGGTTAGTCGGTTCGAGGCGCATGCCGACGCCGCCGATCTGCACCGCGCGATCGACGTGCACGTGCGCCATCGAGCCCAGTAACTCCATCGCCGCGACGGCACGGTCGAGGACGACGAACGTGGCGACCAGCGTGCCGCCCGGCGCGAGACGGTCCCAGCAGGCGCGAACCACGTCCAGGCCGCCGCCGCCAACGAACACACGGTCCGGCAACGGCAGCTCGTTGAGCACCTCGGGGGCCGACCCGATGACGATCTCAACGTTGGTGGCCACGCCGGCAGCAAGGGCGTTGGCGGCGATGTTGGGTGTGTCGTCGCGGCACCGCTCGACGGCGTACACGCGCAGAGCAGGGGAGATGGTGGCGGCCTCGATACCTACTGAGCCGCTGCCGGCGCCGACGTCCCACAGCACACCTAGCCGCGGCAACTGCAGCTTGCCGAGCACGATGGACCGCACCTCGGACTTGGTGATCATGCCCGCGCGATGTGCGAAGCCGGTCTCAGAACGACCCCACGACACCGACGGAGTGTCGGCGGTAGCGGTCGGGGCAATGAGCAGCACGACCGACATTGGGTCGAACTGACCCTGCGCCAAACCGGCGAGGTCGGTGTGCGCGATCCGTTCGTCAGGCTCACCGAGTCGGCTGGCGACTACCACGGTTCGGGGGCCGCACCCGTGTGCCAGCAGCTCCTTGCCCAGGGACTGCGGTGGGTTGGAGGGTGCGGTGAGCACGGCAACTTTCACAGACCTCGCTGTCGCAGCGATCGCATCGGCGAGCGGACGACCGTGAGCGGAGACAACGTCGGCGTCGTCCCACGTCATGCCAGCGGCAGCCCAGGCGAGCGACACAGACGATGGAGCGGGGTGAATCTGCAGCCCAGCCGGCGTGAAACGCTCGGCGAGGAGGCGCGTGATGCCGAAGAAGCCTGGATCGCCCGAGGAGAGCACACACACTCGCAGGCCGATCGAGCGGCGCTGCTCGATCGCGTCGATCAACGGCGGGAGCGCACCGACGAGCTCGATGCGTTCTTGCGCCTCGGTCGGCGGTGTGAAGCGAGCAAGGTGGCGAGGCGAGCCGACGAGCACGTCGGCACCGTTGGCAGCGCTCAGGGCGACAGCGCCGAACACCTCGCCGCCGACCACACCAACCACGGATACGGGCGTCACTGCCTCAGACACTCGCGACTCCCGCGGTGCGAAAGCGCGTGGTGTAGTCGGGTGCGTAGACGTGACTGCGCTGGTCGGTGGCACCCGCGAGCGCAGGGCCGACCAGGAACAGCGTGGTGGCATCGAAGTCGGCAGCGCGGACGTCGGCAGCCATCGTGCCGATGGTGGTGCGGAGCAGCTCCTCGTCGGGCCAGGTGACCCGGCGGCCGACCACAACTGGCGTATCTGCTGTGTAGGCAGAGCCTTCAGCGAGCAGACGATGTGCCAACTGCTCGACGAGCGTGACGGAAAGGAAGATGGCCAGCGTCGCACCGGTGACGGCGAAGGCCTCAATGGTCTCGCGGTCCGGCATCGATGCTCGAGTGCCTGATGCGAGCCGTGTGATGACTACCGATTGAGCGACACCAGGAATCGTCAGCTCGCACCCCGCGAGGGCAGCGGTGGCGTTCATCGACGACACGCCCGGCACGACCTCGAACTCGCGATCGTTCGCGCGACACCACGCGATTTGCTCGCCGATTGCGCTGTATATCGTCGGATCGCCGGAGTGCAGTCGCACGATTGCCGCATCGGGATGGGCGGCGAACACGGCGCAGACATCGTCCAGCGTCATGGTCTTCGAGTCGTGCAGATCGACGCCCGGCTTGCAGTGGTCGAGCAATGCCTCGGGCACCAATGACGCCGCCCAGATCACTACCTCGGCAACGGCGAGGCGTTGCGCGCCGCGCAACGTGATGAGGTCTGCTGCGCCGGGCCCAGCACCGACGAAAGCAATCACCTTGACGCTCCGTTCAGTGCGTTCAGTGCGTTCAGTGCGTCGCTCGTTGCGGGAAACACGACCGTTGCGAGATACGAGATGGGGCCATCGCCGGCATCGTCGAGGGGCACCAGGCGCTGGCCCGGAAGGCCACTGAGTTCCGCGACGAACGCCGTCGGCCGGGCGGCCCTGACCGCAGCCGCCTTGACGGTCTTGGCATCGGTCGATGCCTTGTAGAGCACTACCGAGTCGCACGCTTCCTTGAGCCGCGGGCGCAGACCGC
>JAYTSB010000511.1:0-2317 GCA_043745825.1 Actinomycetota bacterium
CGTGGTTGGCGTGGCAGACGAGCATGAATCGGCGCACGGCGCACGAGAAGGTGCGGGTGGCGCATGCGATCACTGCGTTCCCTCGCCTGGGGGTGGAGATGGGGTCGGGGTTGTTGTCGTACGCAAAGGTGCGGGCGCTGAGCCGGATCATCAACGTGGACAACGTGGACGCGTTGGTCGATCTGGCGTTGGTGTCGACGTCGAATCAGGTGGAGCAGTTCGTGTCGGCGTTCCGGCGCCATGAACCAGACAGTGATGACGCGGAGGCTCGGGCGCACCGGGAGCGCCTGCTGTCCGTGCGCAACGAGAGCTCGTCGTCGACGGTGACGGTGCGGTTCTCGGCGGAGGCGGCCGCAGTACTGGTCGGGTGCATCGACCGGTTCCTCGACAATTCGGATCTCAGCGAGCCGTTGGGGGCACGTCGGGTCGATGCGCTCTTGGCACTGGCTGCACATGCAGTCGCTCATCTCGGTGACGAGGCAACGGTTGACGGCGGTTATTTGGCGACGCTGCATCTCACCCCAGATGTCTTCGACGACGACCCGAACGGCCCGGACGGCGATGCGGGCGCCCGTGCGGCCCGGGCCGATGACGGTCGCAGTCAAGGTGGCGGGTTGTGTTGTGTGGCGCCGGGTGATGGGTTGGGTGCGGATCCCGTGGGTGTTCCGAGAACCTCGGCGCGGCGGATGTTGTGTGACGCGGTGTTGCAGGGTTATCGCCATGGTGGCGATGACGATCGGATCGATGTCGGGTACGGCAAGCGGGTGGTGTCGCCGCGCCTGAAGCGGTCGTTGCGGTTACGGGATCAGGGGTGCCGGTTCCCGGGGTGTACACACCGGGCGTGGGTGGATGCGCATCACGTCGTGCACTGGTTGGATCATGGTCCGACGAGACCGACGAACCTGGTGTGCTTGTGTCGGCGGCATCATCGGTTGATGCACGAGGGCGGCTGGCGGATCACCGGTGACGCCAACCAGCAGATGCAGTTCCATCGCCCGGACGGCACAGTCCTGGTGGTGGACCCGCCGGGGATGACCGGCGACGGTGAGGCGGTGGCCGAGCATGGTCGCAGCGACCGCGACGGCCGTTGCGGATGGCAGGGCGACCGGTTCGATCTCGCCTACACGGTGTCGGTGATCATGAACTTCGAAGAACACCACCAACGTCAACGCACCCGACACGACGAACCCGCCGTGTCTTCCGAGGAAGACATCGGGCCGGTCTCTCCCGACGGAGAAACCGAACGAATGTCTTCCTGGGAAGACATCGGACTCTCTCCGAAAGGGGAGGGGGCACAGTCGGCACCAGCGGGTGAAGCGGTCCCGTGCGTGCCAGCCGAAGGCGGAGATCCCCGGGGCGGCGCCGGCGCGTTCAGATCGTCTTGGCCATGAATCGGTCGACATCCACGATGACACGGGTGACCTTGCCCGCGGCGACGAGGCCTCGGTTGTCGTTCACCGAGACTGCGAACGTGAGCCGCCGACCTTCGATGTGCTTGAGCACGGCCTCGGCGGTGACCTCATGGCCAACGGCCGTCGGCTGCAGGTGGTCGACCTGGACGCGCATGCCCACCGTGGTCTGGCCGGCGGGGAGACGGTCGCCGAGCGCAGCGACGGCCGCCTGTTCGCAGAGCTCGATCACGCAGGGCGTGGCGAACACGGCGACGGTGCCGGTGCGGTGCTCGATCGCGGTGTCGGGGGCGGCGACGGTGATCCGTGCCTCGCCGCGCAGGCCGACGTCGATCGCGTGCTCCATTACGCCGAGGTTAGGCCACCTGGCGGGGCCTCGGGGAATTCCCGCTCGTTAGGCTGGCCGGCGTGATCGAACAGGATGTGTTGGAGCGAGTACTCGGAACGGCGTTGCGGAACGGTGGTGATTTCGCGGAGGTCTATGCCGAGGACAAGTCGTCCACATCGGCCGGGCTGGACGATGGCCGGGTGGAACAGGTGACCTCCGGCCGTGACCGGGGCGCGGGCATTCGCGTGGTGCGCGGCGAGACCACGGGCTTCGCATACACCGCCGATCTGTCCGAGATCGGTCTCGTGGCCGCCGCCGAGGCCGCTGGTGCAGCGGCCAGCCAGGGTGGTGGCGGCACCAGGACGGTTGCGCTCACCCGCTCGGCGCCGCATCCGGTCAACACCATCGCGATCTATCCGGACACGGTGGGCAAGGCCGCCAAGGTCGCGCTGCTCCAGCGCATCGACGAAGCGGCGCGCTCCACCGGCGCGGCCATCGGCCAGGTGTCCGCCGGATACGGCGACAGCCGCAAGCGGATCCTCGTAGCGAACAGTGACGGGCTGCTGGCCGAAGACGAGCA
>JAYTSB010000512.1:0-5959 GCA_043745825.1 Actinomycetota bacterium
TCGGCGCCAGCGGGCTGCTCGCTGCCCTCATCGCAGCGATCCACGACACTCCGGCCGACGCCCCCACGAAAGCGGATTACTGATGGCTCTGCTGCCCCAGGAGATCATCCGCGCCAAGCGTGACGGGCGCGTGCTGCCGGACGACGACATCAGTGCATTCGTGCGCGGCCTCACCGACGGCTCGGTCAGTGAGGGCCAGGTCGCTGCGTTCGCGATGGCGGTGTACTTCCGCGGCATGACCATCCCCGAGCGTGTCGCGCTCACCCGGGCGATGACAAACAGCGGGACCGTGTTGTCCTGGGACCTGCCCGGACCTGTGGTGGACAAGCACTCCACCGGTGGCGTCGGCGACACGGTGAGCCTGATGCTCGCGCCGATGGTCGCTGCGTGTGGGGGGTTCGTGCCGATGATTTCCGGCCGCGGCCTGGGCCACACCGGTGGCACGTTCGACAAGATGGAGTCGATACCCGGCTACACCGCCACGCCGACGATGACGAACTTCCGCAAGGTGGTCGCCAAGGTGGGCTGCGCCATCATCGGCCAGACCGCCGATCTGGCGCCGGCCGACAAACGTCTCTACGGCGTCCGCGATGTGACCGCCACCGTCGAGAGCATCCCGCTGATCACGGCGTCGATCCTGTCCAAGAAGCTCGCCGCCGGGCTGGATGCGCTGGTGATGGACGTCAAGGTCGGCAACGGTGCGTTCATGGCCAAGCGCAATGACGCCAGCGAGCTGGCCGACAGCATTGTCGGCGTGGCCAACGGTGCCGGCCTGCGCACCACCGCACTGCTCACCGCCATGGACCGACCGCTCGCCGACGCTGCCGGCAACGCCCTCGAGGTGGCCTACGCGGTGGATTACCTCACGGGTGTGCGGCGCGAAGTGCGCCTGCACGAGGTCGTGATGTCGCTGTGCGCCGAGATGCTGATGTCCGCCAAGCTGGCCCGTGGCCCGAAGGCTGCCCGCACGGCGCTGCAGCAGGCACTCGACAGCGGCGCTGCGGCCGAGCTGTTCGCCAAGATGGTTGCTGCGCTCGGCGGCCCGAAGACATTCATCGACAATCCGTGGAAACACATGGAACGTGCCCACGTGGTGGTGGACGTGCTCCCGACCAAGCCGGGGCCCGTCACTCGAATCGACACCCGCGCCGTCGGCCTCGCCGTCGTAGGCCTCGGTGGCGGCCGAACCCGCCCGCAGGATCCCATCGACCATGCCGTGGGTCTCACATCGCTTGCAGGCGTGGGAGATGTGGTCGGCCCCGACCGCCCGCTCGCCACGGTGCATGCTCGCACCACCGCCGCGGCCGAGCAGGCCGCAACCGAGATTCGCGCGGCATACCGCGTCGGTGGTCGCGTCGGCACCCCCTTCCCCGCCGTGATCGAGCGCGTCACCGCTGGGTGACCTCAGCCCAGGGCGGCCGAGGCGTGGCGGGGCCGATTGGTGCGGGTCCGATCGCACTGCAGGTCCGCCTGCTCAGCCGTCCGCTCCACGGTCAGGCTGCAGGGTCAGGCGGCAACGAGGGCGTCCATCTGGCTCATCGCGGCCTGGAGGCCCTCCTCCATGCCCATCTGGATCAGCTGCTCCATCTGCTCAAGTGACGAGAAGGTGGAGCGAATCTCGACCCGCGTCCCGCTGTCGCCGCGTTCGTCGAGGCTGACGTGCATGCGTGTCGTGGGCATGTCCAGGTTCGGGTTGCCGGCCTCGTCGGCAAAGCCGTCCTCCACCTCGAGTAGACGTGGTGCGCCAACCTGCAGCACCCGCCACCAGCCGCGGTGCTGGTCACCCTCAGGGCCGGTCATGTAATAGGTGACCGTGCCGCCCGGCGACAGGTCGTGGTCCACCACCGTGGCCGGATATGTCGGAGGGCCCCACCAGCGCTCGAGGAGGCGAGGATCGTCCCACAGCTTCCACACGCGTTCGACCGGGGCATCGAATTCGGCGGTGACGGTCATCGTCAGCGCGTCGGGATCCTTGTGGACGTGGGTGACGGTCATATCGGTGCTCCTGCTGTTTCGGGTGTTTCGGGTGTTTCGGGTGTCTCGGGTGTTTCGGGTGGGGGGTGGCGGTCTTCTGGTTCAGCGAGCAGATCGGCCATCCGGTCGACCCGGCCGCGCCACAGCACCTCCATCTCGTCGAGCAGCTGCGCGGCGCGGCGAATGGTGACGATGTTCGCTCGCACGAGTTGCTCACGGCCGTGGCGCTGCTTGGAGACGAGGTCGGCGCGTTCCAGCACGGCGACGTGCTTCTGCACCGCGGCAAAACTCATCGGATAGTCGCGAGCGAGCATTGACACCGAGCACTCCCCGCGGATCACGCGCCCGACGATGTCGCGGCGTGTGGCGTCGGCGAGTGCGTGGAAGATCCGGTCGACCCGTTGTTGATCCTGTATTTCTACAACCATTTGGTTGTAGGTTACCAGCGGTGTCAAGACCCGCCGCGTTCTCGCCAGCGGCGTGCCGGTTATTCAGCTCCCCAGCGTCGAAATCACTCAGGCCGCTGTCGCTCGCGACCGGGCTGCGGAGCGCAGCAGGCGCAGGGTGCGGCGCTCCGGCGCAGTCAGACCGCTGGGGCGATCGGATACCCGGCGCTGCCATCGCTGGACGAGGGTGCCTTCGACGTAGGACTGCACCACGACCGGATGGATGTAACTGTTGCGACACACGGCGCGGGTGTTGCCGAGATGGGCGGCGACGTCGTCGATGATTTCGTTGAGCACCTGCTTGCTCGGCGCTTCGGCGCGGGCACCGGCTTCCGACAGTCCTTCTGCAGCACGAACCGTCGCGTTCCACGTGCGGAACGTCTTGGCGGTGAGGCCCGGTGCCGCATATTCGGACAGGTAGGCGTTCACATCGGAGGACCCCACATGGCGGACCTCGCCGAACTCGTCGCGATACTCGAACAGGTGCTGACCGGGCAGGTTCTGGCAACGCCGTACGATGCCCGCAAGTCGGGCATCGCCGACGTGTACGTCGAACTCGTGCGCCGATTTGCCCCGGAATGCGAGCCGGATTGTGGAGCCCCGAACACGTGCATGACCGTTGAGCAGTGTGGTCAGGCCGAAGGACTCGTTCGTGCGCGAGTACTCCTCGTTGCCCACCCGCAGACTTGTGAGATCCATCAGGCGGACCACCGTGGCGACGACGTGCTGATGGCTGAGATCGGACCGGGTGAGATCCCGACGAACGCGCCGACGCAATGGCCCGAGCGCATGCCCGAACCCGACGAGATCGGCGAACTTGTTCTCGGCCCGGTCGGCCGTGAACAGTGCGTGGTACCGGTACTGCTTGCGTCCCCGGGCATCACGCCCCGTCGCCTGGAGATGGCTGGCCGGGTCAGCGGTGATCCACACGTCGGTCCACGCCGGCGGGATGGCGAGCGAGCGGATCCGTTCGTGCTCTGTTGCCGTGGCTCGCCGCCCGCTCTCGTGCACGTAGGAGAACCGCTTCGTGCCGGTTCGACGGATGCCGGGCTCCTGATCGGAGCCGAAACGAAGGGAGTGCTCGTCCACGGTGCTCGTCGTACCCACACCTCGTCGCGTACAGACGCGGCCGACACGTTCCGCGCAGGCATGAGATGTCGGCTGGCCGCGGTCCTCAGATGCCTGCGAGGCCGAGCTGTTCGCGGAGGTCGACGACCAGTGCAGAAGCATCGACCGCGTTCACTGCGGTGCCGTAGAGGTGGAAGTCGGGGCGCTGCAGCGCCCAGAGGGTCTCGTGTTCGTCGAACCAATGGCGGTAGGTGTCGTCGGGATCGGCGAGTGCCACGACCCTGCCGCCGATGTCCTCGAACCAGCGCTGCACGTCGGGCTGAACGGCGTGGCCGGTGTCGACTGTGACGAGCCGCCAACCTGCGCCATGCACATCGTCGAGCCACAGCCCGTTGACGGTGCCCTGCACGAACAGGCTGCCGGCATGCGGCGCGCCGTGATGGATCAGACCGTCATCGATGCCGGGCAGCGGCGGGGCCTCGGACAGCTCCGCACCGACGGCCGGGGCCATCCCCGCATCGCGGGCGGCAGCCTCGTCCGGGTCGGAGACGCAGATCACCCCGCCGAGCGCGATCGAGAACTCGATCGTGTTGCGCACGTGCGGCAGCCGCTCGCGCTGGTACGTGTCGAGCAGCGTCTCGGCCGCACGACAGTCGAGGACGAGGTCGAGCTTCCACGCCAGGTTGGCTGCGTCCCGGATGCCGGCGCACATGCCCTGCCCGGCGAACGGGGGCATGAGGTGTGCGGCATCACCCGCAAGCAGCACACGCCCGACCCCCCACTGCTCGGCGTAGTGAGCTTTGAACGTGTACACCGCGTGACGCTCGAGGCGGGCGTTGCCCGGGTGCACGTCCCATGCGGCCAGCAGCTCCCAGGCGCGCTGTTCGCAACCGAGGTCGTCGAGCGTTTCGTGCGGCAGACGCATGAACTCCCATCGCCGACGTCCAGGGCCGCCTGACACTGCGGTCGTGGGCCGGCCAGGATCACAGATCTGAACGTTCAAGGGCTCGAACAGGCGGGGCTTGTCGAGGATGACGTCGACGATGAGCCAGTCGGAAGAGAACCCGAGGTCGCGCACAGCAATCCCTGCTGCGGTGCGCACCGTGCTGTTCGCACCGTCGCAGCCGATCACGTAGGCGGCGCGGATTTCTTCGCCGGCGGCCGTCCGAACGATCACGTCGTCGGTGCTGGGCTCGATGCCCGTGACCTCGATGCCTCGGCGAATGTCCACGGTTGGCAGCTCACCCGCTCGCCGTGCGAGCTGCGCCTCCAGTGTGGGCTGGTTGAACATCGACGACTCCGGCCAACCTGAGGCGCCGTCGCCGATCCGGCCGATGCGCAGCAGCGGCAGGCCTTCGCCGTTTCGCCACTCGTACACGGGCGCGGGCTCCGAGCTGGCGCGAAGTTCGGCGCCGATCCCACAGGCCTGCAGCAACCGGCCGACCTCATGGTCGAAGTGCACGGCCCGCGGCAACGGATAGGGCTCTGGCCAGCGTTCCAGCACCACCACCGAGCGCCCGGCTCGGCCGAGCAGGATTGCCAACGCGCTCCCAACGGGGCCACAACCGACGACGACGACATCGGCGTCGAGTTCCGCGCTCACAATGGCCCCCAGGCCTGGTGATCGTTCGTCTCGATCATCACGGGGTGCATCAGTACGGAAGACCGAAGTGATCGCGCAGCGTGGTGCCGGTGTACGCGGTGCGAAACAGACCACGACGTTGGAGCTCGGGGATGACCACGTCCGAGGTCTCCTGCCACGAGCCGGGGACATGCGTCGGCGTGACGACGAACCCGTCGCACGCACGCGATGTGAACATCGCCTCCATCTGGTCGGCGATCTGCACGCCGGTGCCGACCAACTGCGGGGTGAGCTCGCTCGATGCGAACCGCACCGCTGCCTCGCGCAGCGACAGCCCGTGCGCGGCCGTGCCCTGGAGGATGACGTCGAACGACCCCCGCGAGCCCTGCTCGACATGGATGTCCTCCACCGGCGAGTCCGGGTTGGCGACCGAGAGGTCCTGCCCGACGTGGAGGCTCATCGTGGCCAGGGCAACCTCCGGATCGATGAGCGAATCGAGGAACGCCAGCTTGTCCCGGGCCTCCGCTTCGGACTCGCCGACGATGCACTGCACAGCCGGCAGGACACGGCAGTGATCAGGGTTGCGCCCGATCTCGTCCGTTGCGCTCTTGATCGAGGCGTAGTACGCACGCATGTCCTCAACCGTGTGCTGCAGCGTGAAGACCACCTCACCCCATCGCGCAGCGAACTGCTTGCCGCGCGGCGACGAACCGGCCTGCATGATCACCGGGCTGCCCTGCTTCGACGGTGGCACACCCAGTGGTCCTCGGGAGCTGACCCACTCGCCGACGAAATCCGTGTAGTGCACCTTGTCCGGGTCGGCGAAGACGCCACTCGTCTTGTCACGCACGATCGCATCCGTGTCCCAGCTGCGCCACAGGCGCTGCAC
>JAYTSB010000513.1:0-1655 GCA_043745825.1 Actinomycetota bacterium
TTGTTCGACCACTGCGTGGCGGCGATCGACCGCAGTCTGGATGTTGGCTCGCACGGCCTGCCCCTGATGGGCACCGGGGACTGGAACGACGGGATGAATCGCGTCGGTGAGAAGGGCCAGGGCGAGAGCATCTGGCTCGGTTGGTTCCTGTATCGCACGCTCGCCGGATTCGTTCCGATCGCCCAGGCGCGCGGCGATGCGGCGCACGCCGACCGCTGGCTGGCACACATGGAGCAGCTGCGCCTTGCGTTGGAACAGCACGGATGGGATGGCGACTGGTACCGGCGCGCCTTCTTCGACGATGGCACGCCGCTCGGCTCCGCGCAGAACGTCGAGTGCCGCATCGACTCGATCGCACAGTCGTGGAGCTTGCTGTCCGGTGGCGCCGAACGATCGCGGGCCGAGCGGGCAATGGCGGCCGTCGACCAGTACCTGATTCGGCGCGGCGACGGTCTGGTGCTGCTCTTTGCTCCCCCGTTCGATCACACGGAGGTCAATCCCGGTTACATCAAGGGATACGTTCCGGGCGTCCGCGAGAACGGCGGCCAGTACACCCACGGCGCAATCTGGTCGGTGCTCGCGTTTGCCGGCCTCGGCGACGGGAACAAGGCGGGCGAATTGTTCTCCATCCTCAACCCGATCAACCACACGAGCACGACCGCCGGCGTGCACCGGTACAAGGTGGAGCCGTATGTGATGGCGGGCGACGTGTACGCGCAAGCCCCGCACACCGGCCGCGGTGGATGGACGTGGTACACGGGCGCAGGCGGTTGGATGTACCAGGCCGGGACCGAGTGGATCCTCGGCTTCCAGCTGCGCGGCACGACGCTGCACCTCGATCCGTGCATCCCTGCGACGTGGCCGGGTTATGAGATTCGATTTCGATATCACACCACCACGTACGAGATCGTCGTCGACAACCCTCACGCTGTGTGCCGTGGCATCGTGCAGGCCGAGTTCGACGGTGAGCTGCTTGCCGACGGGGCGTCGATCTCACTTGTCGACGATGGCGGGACGCACCACCTGAAGGTGTTGCTCGGGCCCGTGTGACACGGCCCTGTATGTGACACGGGCTGTAGACGACACGGGCTGTATGTGACACGGCCCAGTTGTGACACGGATGTGTCTCAGGCGGATGTGTCTGAGGGCAGCTGGCACTGCGGCTCGCAACCGGGGGGCTCGCCGTGGCCGGACACGAAAACACCGGCACCTGGGAGGGTGCCGGTGTTTCGCATCGGGGGGTGTGGAGCCGGAGACCGGCTTGGGGTCGGTCACCAGTAGTGAGCGCGACCGCCGATCTTGCGGCCGCTGCGGCCGAGGACCATCAGCACGAGGCCGATGACAATCAGCACGATGCCGACAGTCGAGAGGATGCCGATACCGGCAACGAGTCCGATGAGGAGCAGGATGAGTCCGAGGATGATCATGGGTTTTGAATGCCCCAACCGGGTCCCGTTCAAACATGCGCGAAGCCGAATGCCTCGTGCCGGTTCGGTGACGCGGATGTCGAGATGTACGGTGCGCGGGTTGGAGCTGGACGTGGACGTGTCGGGCGCAGGGAGTCCCACACTCGTGTGGGGCCACGGGCTGACGAGCAACCGTGACCACGAGAACCGTGGTGCACTGCTCGACTGGACCCAGTTCGGCAAGCAATG
>JAYTSB010000514.1:0-3633 GCA_043745825.1 Actinomycetota bacterium
CGGAGCCGGTCGGCCTTCTCCTGCGCCGATGCTCCTCCCGCAGTGAGCTTCCATCTTCCCGGCATCGGAGTAGATGGTATGCCTGTCCTGCACGTTCTCGCAGGCACCAGGCCCTGAGCGGTCCACCGCGTGGCGCTGCACCGGCTGACGCCGACGCTCTGTCGCAGGCTTCTGATCAGCGAGCGCGGAAGCGGTCCAGCTGGCGGCGATCCCGCTTGGTCGGCCGACCCGTGCCGCGAGCACGGACGAACAGGGGCAGGACGTATTCCTCGCGGGGCGGCGCAGGCGGACTGTGATCCAGATAGCACTCGAAGGCGATCCGGCTGCCGACACGGACGACCGTGGCCGGCTTCGCCGGCGCTCCGTCGACCCGCACGTGGCCACCCGTGCACGCGACTGTGGCCGCGGTCCGCGACGCGTACAGACGGACCGACCACAGCCATTTGTCCACCCGGGTCGTCTCCACGACCCCCCAGCCTGACACGCCCACACGCTGGGTGGATGCGGGGCGAGGTAGGGAACCCGGCTGGACCGGGCACACTGGACATGGCGTGCGGACGCCCCTCTCGCACACATTGGACTGCTCATGCTCGTCAACCACACCCGGCGCTTGCGCCCCTCGCTGCTCCGATCCGCCCTGGTGATTGCCGCACTCGCTACCGGAGTGAGCGCCTGCAGCAGCTCCGCCAAGTCGGCCGACACCACCGTTGCGCCCGCCACGACGGTGCGCGCCGCCGCCACCACCACGGCGGCGGCACCCACCACGACCACGACGGTGCCCGAGACCACCACCACCGTTGCCGAAACAACCACCACGACAGTGCCGGAGACCACCACCACGGTTCCGGCCGTGCCGACGTACGCGCTCACGGGCGTGGAGAACCCGGACCCGGTGATCGCTGCCCGCCCAGCGCTGGTGGTGAAGATCGACAACGCCCCGGGGGCTCGCCCACAGAGCGGTTTCAACGAGGCCGACATCGTCTTCGAGGAGATCGTCAACGACAACCTCACCCGCTTCGCGATGGTGTTCCAGAGCGGCAATGCCGGCCCCGTTGGCCCGATCCGCTCCGGTCGCATCCAGGACATCAACCTGTTCACCGCGCTCGATCACCCCCTGTTTGCCTGGAGTGGCGGCAACGCCACCGTCACGGACGCGATCAACGCCAGCGAGCTGGTCAACATCGGCCCTGCCCGGGCCTCGGTGTACTTCCGCACCCGGGACAAGAAGGCACCGCACAACCTCTACTCGTCGACCGATGCGCTGTACTCGCGGACCCCACCGTTCTGGCCGCCGGCAAAGCCGCTGTTCCAGTACCTCCACCCGGGTGACCCGGTCGCCGGGACACCGAGTCCTGGAGCGTTCGTGCAGCTCGACAGCATCGACGTGCGTTGGGACTACGACGCTACTCAGGGCCTCTACTTCCGCCAGATGGAGGGCCGCCCCCACAACGACGCGCTGAGCGGCCAGGTGTCGACCAACAACGTGGTCGTCCTGGTGATGGACTACCTGCCGGGCATCTCCAACAGTCCGGATGCCCAGACCATCGGCACCAACGAGGTGTACGTACTCACCGGCGGCAACGTCGTCCACGGCACGTGGACCCGCAACGACGCGCACGAGCCGTTCACGCTCACGGCCGACGACGGCACGCCCATCCGCCTGCAGCCGGGCCGTACGTTCGTTGAGTTGCCCCGCCCCGGGCACACCCTCGTCATCCCCGGCTGATCACCCGTGCGGGCGTGCGGTGGTTGCC
This sequence comes from Actinomycetota bacterium, assembly GCA_043745825.1. Lineage (GTDB taxonomy): Bacteria > Actinomycetota > Acidimicrobiia > Acidimicrobiales > Ilumatobacteraceae > WLMZ01. Next base: position 1,755 of record JAYTSB010000514.1, read on the forward strand.
CACACCGCGTACAGAGGATCACCCGACGAAGCCGGAGGCGTGCGCAACTGTGCGATCGGGGTGCCCCAGCCGCCACTGCGGCGGAAGTACTCGGCCACGATGGTGCAGCGGCCACGGTCGTCGGTGGCCAGCCAGCCATGGATGGCCTTGGTGGGGAAGCAGCGGTTCGAGAACGTGCACACGAACATCCCGTCCGGTACGAGCACCCTGCGGACCTCGGCGAACACCTCGAGCGGGCGGGCCAGGTAGTCGACCGACACGCAACAGGTGACGGCGTCGAAGCGTGCGTCCTCGAACGGCAGCACCGGGTCGCGATTGAGATCGTGGATCACCCGCGAGCGGGCCATCGGGTTGGCAGCGAGTTCGGCAACGTTCATACCCAGCACCACGAGCTCTGCCGGCGGTTTGCGGAAGTGGGAGATCCACGACGACATGATGTCGAGCACGCGGCCGGTCAGCCCGAGTTCGTCGTACAGATCGCTGACGGCCGCGATGGCACCGTCGTCGATGTGCGTGACGAACCGCTCGGGGACATAGAACGAGTCGTCGGGTGCCTCATCCGTGCGGGCGAAGAAGCCCAATGGGAACGATTCATGCGGATCTGGCGACATGGCGGCCATCGTCGCAGAGGCCCGATAGGTTCGCGACATCGTTCGTTCAACCCGCTCCGCACCCGTGGACGCCGTCATCATCGGCTCCGGCCCCAACGGGCTTGCCGCGGCCAACACCCTCGCCGCGGCTGGTCGCACGGTGCACATCGTCGAGGCCGCAGCCACCGTCGGTGGCGGCACGCGGTCCGCGGCATCCACCCTGCCCGGCTACATCCACGATGTGTGCGCGGCGATCCACGCCCTCGGTGCGGCATCGCCGGCATTCGCGACGATGGATCTCCAGCGTCATGGACTCGCCTGGTTGCACCCGGAGATTCCGCTCGCCCACCCGCTCGATGGCGGCCGTGCGGGCGTGCTGCACCGCTCCGTCGATGTCACCGCCGCGGGCCTCGGGCCGGATGGCAGGGCGTGGCATCGCCTGTTCGATCCCGTGTTGCGCCACTGGGATCAGCTCCTGCCGCAGATCCTCGGGCCCGTCCTCACCGTCCCGCGACACCCGCTGATGTTGGCCCGATTCGGAGTTCGGGCCGTGCCGCCGGCCTCCCTGCTGCAGCGCGTGTTCACCACTGACGAGGCATCGGCACTGTTCGGTGGGTGTGCTGCGCATGCGTTCTTGCCGCTCACCCGCCCGCTGTCGGCCGCGTTCGGCACGATGCTGGCGGCCACTGCCCAGGCCGGCGGCTGGCCGGTGGCGGCCGGCGGTTCACAGGCGGTTGCGGATGCCATGGTCGCCCGCCTCGTCGAGCTGGGCGGCACCCTGGAGACCGGGCACCTCGTGCGCAGCATGGACGACCTCCCACCGCATCGGGTCGCCCTGTTCGACACGAACCCGGCGCAGCTGGCTGCGATCGCCGGCGATGCGTTGCCCGCCGGCTACCGAAGGCGTCTGCAGCGCTTCCGTCATGGCCCGGCGGCGTTCAAGATCGACTACGCCCTCGACGCGGCGGTGCCCTGGACGAGCGAGGCGTGCCGGCGCGCCGGCACCGTGCACGTCGGCGGCACGTTTGGCGAGATCCGGGCAGCCGAGGCCGACTGTGCGGCGGGCCGCATGCCGGCCCGTCCGTTCGTGCTCGTGGCCCAGCAGAGCATCGTCGACCCGAGCCGGGCACCGGCGGGCAAGCACACGTTGTGGGCCTATGCGCACGTGCCCCATGCCTCGACGGTGGATGCCACCGAGGCGCTGGAAAAACAGATCGAGCGGTTCGCGCCGGGCTTTCGCGACCTCGTGCTTGCCCGCCATGTCACAGCGCCGGCCGCGCTCGAGGCCC
>JAYTSB010000515.1:0-2559 GCA_043745825.1 Actinomycetota bacterium
ATCCCGGCCAGCGCGGCCGGTTGCTCACGACCTCGTCGTCCACTGGCAGCGGTGACTGGAGGGTGTCGCTCACGCGCATCGGTGACCCGGGCTCGCTCGACGACGCGACGATTCTGCTGCTGGTTGCGGTTCCGACCAAGGAGGTCACCGACTCCCTTCGCCGGCTGATCCTCATCGAGGGCTTTGCCGCGGGTGGGCTGCTCGTCATCCTCGCCGGGGGTTCGTGGTTCATCCTCCGCCGCGGCCTGCGGCCACTGGAGCAGATGGCCACCTCCACCCGCGGCATCACCGCAGGCGGACTGTCCGTGCGCGTGCAGCCATCCGACGGGCGCAGCGAGGTCGGCCAGCTCGGCCTTGCGCTGAACACGATGCTGAGCGAGTTGGAGGTCGCGTTCCACGAGCGCGACGCCACCGAGATGCGGCTGCGCCAGTTCCTGGCCGACGCGTCGCATGAGCTGCGCACCCCACTCACCTCGATCCAGGGGTTCGCCGAGCTGTTCCGCCTCGGCGCCGATGAGCCCGATCTCGATCTGCCGGTGGTGATGCGCCGGATCGAGCAGGAGTCGGCGCGCATGCGCGTCCTGGTCGACGACCTGCTCCTGCTCGCCCGTCTCGACCAACCTCGACCAACGCAAACCGGGCCGGTGGACCTCGCCGTGCTGGCCGCTGATGGGTGCAGTGACATCCGCGTGATCGCGCCGGATCGCCGGGTGTCGCTCGACGCGTCGGAGCCGGTGGTGATCATGGGTGACGCCGACCATCTCCGCCAGGCCCTCGCCAACCTCGCGACGAACGCGGTGAAGCACACACCGGCCGGTACCGCGATCGAGATGTTCGTCAGGTTCGCCGAAGGCGATGCAGCGGTGAGCGTTCGTGACCACGGCAACGGCCTCGACGCGGACGCGGTGGAGCATGCCTTCGATCGCTTCTGGCAGGCTGACGCCGCCCGCGCCGGCTTGGGTTCGGGCCTCGGTCTCGCGATCGTGCAGAGCATCGCCCACGAGCACGGCGGCACGGTCACGGTGGCGAACGTCGTGGATGACGTCGGTGCAGTTGCTGGCGCCCAGTTCACGCTCCGGCTGCCGGCCGGCCGGCCGGACGCAGCGACGTAGCCGCCGTCGCTGTCATCTCATGTCCGCCGGTGGAGGGGACATGGGTCACCTGCGTGGCTAGTGTCAGCGCCCGGGAGGCAGGCGCAGGGTGTAACCGACGCCGCGCACGGTGTGGATCAGCGGCGGTTCAACGATGTCCACCTTGTGGCGCAGGTAGCTGATGTACGTCTCCAGCACGCTCGCGTTGCCGGCGAACGTGTAGTCCCACACGGCCTCGAGGATCTGGTCGCGGGTCAACACCTGGCGGGCGTGGGCGAGCAAATAGCGCAGCAGCTTGTACTCGGTGACGGTCAGCTCGATCAGGCGATCGCCGCGCCATACGTCGCGGGTCTCCTCGTCAAGCACGAGGTCGTGGTATACGAGCCTGTGGTCGCCGGCGCCGGTGCCCGCCGAGCGTCGCAGCACGGCCTTGACCCGCTCGATCAGCTCCTCGATCGAGAAGGGCTTGGTGACGTAGTCGTCCACGCCGAGGCGGAGGCCCTCCACCTTGTCGGCCGTGGTGTCCTTCGCGGTGAGGAAGATGATGGGTACCGTGGTGCCGCGCCGGCCCTGGCGCAGGCGCCGGGCCACCTCGAACCCGTCGAGGTCGGGCAGCATGACGTCGAGCAGGATCAGGTCTGGGCGGCTTGCCTCGACGGCGGCGAGCGCGGCGCGACCGGTGGCGGCGCGCTCGACCTCGAACCCGTTGAACCCCAACGCCATCGCGATCAGTTCGGTAATGTGCTCCTCGTCGTCCACGGTGAGTACGAGGGGTTTGGTGCGGCCCGGCTCCATGACGACGACGATACGTGTTGAAGATTCCGGGGCGCGCGCGCCGATCGCCACGCCCATTCGAGGGCTGAGTTGTAACGTGGTGCGCCGAGGTACACCAACAGGTACTGGACATCGGCTCTCATTCGGCACGGTGTAGTCGATGTTCGGCCCTCTCGGGGCCGGCGGAAGAAGGATCCATGGCTGAGCAAGAATCATCAGGTCAGACCGCGCCAGCCGGTGATTCGCCCTCGTTGCTGGCGCGGTTGCGCTACAAGTTCGACGCGGCGCTCTCGCGCGGACCGTCGGTGGTCATCGCCTACCTCGGCGTCATCACACTGGCGGTCATCCTGCTCGCTTCGTTGGTTCTGACGGTGTTCCAACTGAAGGGCATCAACGGTGAGCCCAAGAAGGAGGGCCTGCTAGAGAACTTCTGGCTGGCGATGACACGCGTCCTCGACCCTGGCACGTTCTCCGGGGAGGCGGGTTGGCCCACCCGCGTGATCATGTTGATCGTCACGCTCTCAGGCATCTTCATCGTGGGCAGCCTCATCGGTCTGATCGCCAACTCGGTGGATCAACAGATCGAAGAGCTGCGCAAGGGCCGCAGCACCGTCATCGAGACCGACCACACCCTGATCCTCGGCTGGTCCGGTCGCGTCCCGGCGATCGTGAGTGAGCTCGTCATCGCCAACGA